>JAEEZZ010000084.1 GCA_016292255.1 Oscillospiraceae bacterium | reverse complement strand
TCCATGGGAAGGCTTTTTGCGGCGGCTATGCCTTCCCCCTGGTGGGAAGGTGGCATCGGGCCTCTCACGTAAGCTCGATGACGGATGAGGGGGTGTGTCGGCGGGCGTATGCCATCGACGCAGCGCTCAGAGCAATCGGCCCACCTCATCCGCCTCGCGTCGCTCGGCACCTTCCCCTCAAGGGGAAGGCTTTTTGCGGCGGCTAAGCCTTCCCCCTGGGGGGAAGGTGGCATCGGGCGTCTCACGGAAGCCCGATGACGGATGAGGGGGTGTGTCGGCGAGCGTACGCCATTGACGAAGCGCCCGGAGCAATCGGCCCACCTCATCCGCCTCACCTTGCTCGGCACCTTCCCCTCAAGGGGAAGGCTTTTTGCGGCGTCTAAGCCTTCCCCCTGGGGGGAAGGTGGCATCGGGCGTCTCACGGAAGCCCGATGACGGATGAGGGGGTGTCTCGGCGAGCGTATGCCATCGACGTAGTGCTCAGAGCAATCGGCCCACCTCATCCGCCTCGCGTCGCTCGGCACCTTCCCCTCAAGGGGAAGGCTTTTTGCGGCGGGCTGGGGTCAGCCCTACGTCAGCTCGCCCTTCTTTTTACGGGTTCTCGCTGCCGTCGCCGAAGCGATCCAGCAGGCTCTGCTCCCAGGCGGCCTTGGCGGCGGCAAAGTCGGTGCCGAAGGCCTCCTCGAAGCTGAGGCTTTCCCCATAGCCCATTGCGCAGGCGTCGAAGCAGTAGGCGGTGACCTTGTCCGCGCCGTAGTGCTCGGCAAGGTACTCCATGAAGGACAGCGCTTCGGAGAGACTCAAACTGCTTCCTTCCTTAGCTGCGTCCAGTGAGGGGAGCATATCAGACAGGTGACCGGTTTCGTCGGTGCCGCCGCCCCAGTCTCTGCCGAAGACCAGATTGCACCAGGAGATGACGTCGTGCAGCAGAACCATGTTGCTCCGATCGCGCAGATCCCAGTTTCCGCCGGCCTGCCGGAAGTACGGCGCATAGAAGCAAGCTTCATTGTCTTCCGAGTAATCCTCGAAAAGCATTTGACAGTAGGGGTTGTTGTACCAGTCTACCCAGCTTGAATAGACCACGTACTTCCAGTCCTGGTTAAACTGACTGGAATACAGCAGCCCCAGCGTGTAATGCGTGCCAACCAGCCGGAAGGCACCGCCGGTAACGATGTCGATCGTGTAGGAGTTGTTGATGTTGTTGGAGCCGAAGGCATTCAGCGACAGCTTGACGTGCTTTTGGGTCTGGGCGATCACGTTCTCATTCGTGGAGTTGTCGGTCACAAACTTCCGGATCGCGGCGAGGCTCTGATCCACGTGCTCCAGATAGCCGGGCAGGTAGGAGACGGGATCCTCAATGGGGCTGTCACTGCTCCAAAGAATGGTGGGCAGGATCCGGAACTCGAAGTCGTCGTCCTCCACGATCATATTCGCAGCCTCCGGCAGGCGGGAGAGGTCGATGCGGTCGTAGTGACCGGTGCCCACCACGCGCAGGGTCTTGGTGTCTTCTTCAAAGCTCACCACAGGGAGCTCGTCTTCCGGGAGGGGCTCCGTGGTCTGGGTGATCTCGCTGTTGCCGGATTCCCCGGTCTGGGGCTGCTTGGTTCGATCCAGCAGCTTGGAGGCGGCCAGACCGATCCCGCCCAGCATACCCACCACCAGCACAGCGGCGATGGCGTTCTTCCAGCGCAGCTGCTTGACCGGAATGGCCTTCACCTGAGGGCTGGTCAAATCGTCGGCGGAAGGCATATGATTCATTCGCTCCCGCGCCACAGGCGCAGCCGAGGCACGGGCGATCCGCTCGTCCAGGGCGCCGGTCAGACGCTGAGCCAGTTCTTTATCGGTCATGATATCCCTCCTCTAACTCTTTACGCAGGGCTGCTTTGCCCCGGCTGATGAGCTTTTCCGCCTTGCTGACGGTGCAGCCCATGGTGTCTGCGATCTGCCTTGCCGTGAGGCCGCAGACCAGCGCCAGCTGGACTGCGGTGCGCTGCTCGTTGGGCAGCTTGTTCAGCGCCGCGTTGACGTCCATTTGTCCGTCCGGGTCGCCCACGGGGGCGTGTAGTTCCTCCGCCTCCTCCAGGGAAACGATCCGCTCCCGCTTGCGTTTACGGAGCAGATCCAGGGCCTTGTGCTCGGTCAGCACGGCCACGAAGCGCTTGGCCTGGGGCCCGGTGGGCTCCGTCAGGCAGTCGTAATGCTCCCAGAGCTTCACGGCTGCGTCCGCCGCGGCGTCCTCCGCCAGATCGTCGTCCTGGAGGATATCCCGCGCCAGCCGGAACATCAGCGCCCGGTAGGCGGTGTAGGTCTGCTCAAATTTATCTCTGCGGCTGGAACCGGCGCTGCCGCCCCCGGCCACGATCTGGATCGCCGAGCTTGTGAACGTGGAAATCATTTTCACCCTCCTCTCAGGTGTTTCTACTCACTATAACGCCGCGGACAAAGGAATCCGGACAAAAATCGCTGACAATTTTTGCGATCGGCAAAAATTGCCAGCGATGGGGTGTAGTTCGGTAGCGGCGCACAGCGTGCGCCACAGCCCGTAGGGGCGGATGCCCACATCCGCCCTTTGGCGCAGGGCTCCGTAGCGGCGCACATTGTGCGCCACGGAACAGGGCTCCGTAGCGGCGCACATTGTGCGCCACAGGACAGAGTTCAGGTATCTTTCTCCCGGTTGACCAGCATTCCGCTGCCGTCCGGCTTTTTGTACAGGCGGATATAGAGCATCACGCCCACGGCGGCCACGAAGCTGATCCCCGCCAGGAGCTGGCTGACCCGGATGCCGGTGCTGCCAATATAGAGGGAGTCGGTGCGCAGCCCCTCGATCCAGACCCGGCCCAGGCCGTACCAGGCCAGGTACTGCAAAAAGGTCTGCCCGTCGTACTTCCGCTTCTTGGACAGGAAGTGGAGCAGCACAAAGCCGATGAGATTCCAGACGGATTCATAGAGAAAGGTGGGGTGCCAATAGCGCACCGCGCCGTCGGCCTCCTCAATGCCCATGCGCAGGAAGAAATTGTTGAAGATCTCCGCGCCGTAGGCCTCCCGGTTGAAGAAGTTGCCCCAGCGGCCGATCAGCTGGCCGATCAGCAGCCCCAGGGAGGTGATGTCCAGGTAGGGGGTGATCTTCTGCTTTTTCAGCTTGGAGAACAGCAGCAGGGCCAGCACCGCGCCGATGACGCCGCCGTAGATGGCCAGACCTCCCTGCCAGATATAGAGGGCGGAGATGGGGTCGTCCCGGTAATACTCCCAGCGGAAGGCCACATAGTAGAGCCTGGCGCAGCAGATGGCGATGGGCACGCCCATGAGAATGGCGTCCGTCAGCAGGTCGAAGCTCATGCCGAAGTCCTTGACCCGCCTGCGAACGTAGAGAATGGCCAGCAGAAAGCCGATGGCGATGATCAGACCGTAGAGATAGATCTCCTTGCCGAATATGGAGAAGGGAAGGGTGCGGGGCGGATTGACCCCGTCGATCCCAATTCCGGGAAAGGAAATGCTTCCAGCGTCAAAATACATGAAAACGCCTCCTGTTTTGAAACTGCACAACATTATAACATATCTTCCGGCAAAATGCCATGTTTTTTCGCAGACTTGACAGATTTTCCGAAAAAGAGTATAATATCGAGAATGAATGCAAGCCTTTACAGAATGGAGCGAAGCCATGAAAAAAACCTTGAAGCTTGTGATCACCCTTGTGCTGATCCTGGCCCTGCTTGCCGCCGGGTATTGGTTCTTTTTCCAATACCGTGTGGATATCACCACGGGCATTCTCCGGGACTTTGCGGATTCCCAGCTCGATTCCGGCCATTACAGCATGGCCATCCGCTGCTATCAGTGGGCGGACGCCCTGACGCCCAACGACGCCGACACCGCCTTGAAGCTGGCGGAGGCCTACCACAAGAGCGGCAATCTGACCAAAACCGAATACGTGCTGGTGCACGCCATCTATGACAACCCCGCCGACGTGCGGCTGTATGAGACCCTGTCCAAAATCTACGTGGAGCAGGACAAGCTCCTGGACGCCCAGCAGATGCTGGACAATATCTCCAACGCCGAGGCAAAGGCCACCCTTACGGCCAAGCGGCCCGCGGCCCCGACCCTGAGCCCTGCCGCCGACTTCTACAACGAATACATTTCCATTGAGCTGCAGCAGTCCGAGGCCGACACGGTCTGCCTGCTCTCCCTGGACGGCACCTACCCCTCCCGGGAGACGGACGCCTACACAGGCCCCGTTACCCTGCCGGGCGGCCAGACCCTGGCCTACGCCCTGGCGGTGAACGAGGACGGGCTGGTCAGCCCGCTGACCAGCGGCGCTTACACCATTGCCGGCGTGGTGGAGGACGTGGAATTCCACGACGACGCCCTGCTGGCCTACACCCAGGAGCTGCTGCACCGGGGCCAGCGCACCATCCGCACGGACGACCTCTGGGGCATCGAGGAAGTCAAGCTCCCCGCGGAGCTGGAGGACACCACGGATCTTGTGCACTACACCGGCGTGAAGAAGCTGGTAGGCCGGGATCTGGGGGCGCTGGATTACAGCTTCCTCGCCTGTATGCCGCAGCTGAGCTACCTGGAGCTGGACGGCTGCATCGTGACTGACCAGACGCTGACCCAGATCGCCGCCTGCCCCTCTTTGGAGACGCTGATCCTGGCGGACTGCGAGCTGACCAACATCGCGCCCCTGGCGGGGATGAAAACCCTGCGGGTCCTCGACCTTTCCGACAACTCCATCAATGCACTGGACTCGCTGATCGGCGGCGAGCTGGAGAATCTGGAGGAGTTCTACCTGGGCCATAACGCACTGAGCGGCCTGCCGGTGCTGCGGGGCTTCCCGGCCTTGAAGATTCTGGATATGTCCTATAACGCCCTGACCTATGCCGGCGGCATCTCCGCCTGCACTGAGCTGGAGCGGCTGAATCTCTCCCACAACCGGCTGAGCTCCGTGACGGCTCTGAGCGCGCTGACGAATCTGGTCTGGTTTAACGGCTCCGCCAACCAGGTCACAGACGTCTCCATGATGGCGCCCTGCACCAAGCTGGAGACCTTCCTCATGACGGACAACAAGCTGGACAGCGTGGACTTCCTCTCCGGCTGCGCCCAGATCCGGGAGGTCAACATCGACAACAACGACGTGGTCAAGGTCCCCGCCTTCCAGAAGGACTGCCCCCTTACCACCTTCAGCGCCGCCCATAACTTCCTGGATGATCTGAGCGGTCTGGCCGGACTGCAGAAGCTCACTCTGGTGAACGCGGACTACAACAACATCCGGGATATCTCCGTTCTGACGGCCTGCCCCGCGCTGGTGCAGGTGAACGTCTACCACACCAACGTCCACGAGGGCGGCGCCCTGGCCGAAAAGGGCGTGGTGGTGAACTTCACACCGGAATTCGATTAAAAACGCCTTTATCTCAAGAGAAAACGCCTCCCCACGCGGGGAGGCGTTTTGCTGTCACGGGCAGCCCGGATCGCACCCGCCCGCGCCCGCCCGTAGGGACGGCACTCTGCCGTCCGCGTACCCCGCACGGACGCACCCTACTGTAGCGCGGGCTATTAGCCCGCCTGTACCCCGCACGCACCACGCCCGTAGGGGGCGAACTCGAAGAGTCACGAAGTATGCCCACATCGCTCCTTTTCCCCCGCCTGTAGGGGGCGGCGTCCACGACGCCCCGAGTCTTTCCCGTTTCGATACGGTCGGGCTGTCGGGGACGCCAGCCCCTACGCCCCGCACGATGGGGTTTTTAATGAATAATGAATACTGAATAACCGCCTAATGAATAATGTCGGGGTTTTTCAAATCGCGATTTGAAAAACACATTTATTATTCATTCTTAAGTCTTCAGTATTCATTATTCATTATTCATTTCGATACCTGGCCGCGGGGGGTACGGATTCTTCGCCCAGGGCTCAGAATGACAGGCGGGGAAGCCTCTGCGCCTTGCTGGCGGCCACTGGCCGCCCCTACACGCCCTGCTCCCTGGTGACTGGTGACTCTGTACGAACGGGGAACCAGCGGACAAGCAATGCTTGTCCCTACAGGCGGTGCCTGATGCCTGATCCCTGATCCCTGATGCCTCGTAAACCTGAGGCGTTTTCCTGTCACGGGCAGCCCAGGGCGGAGGAGAGGCGGGCGGCGGCGTCGACGGTTTTGGAAACCGCCAGCTGGAATTCCTCGGACTGCACCCGGGGAAAGAGCCCCACAACGCCCATCGCGTAGGCCGGCGCGCCCGTGGCGTCATACACCGGCGCGGCCACGGCCCGCAGACCTACCCGGTACTCTCCGTCCTCCACGGCGTAGCCCCGGGCCCGGATCTCCGCCAGAGCGCTGTGCAGCGCCTCCGGATCGGTCAGACTGTGGCGGGTGTAGGGCTGCAGCCCCACCTGCCTGCAATAGCGGCGCAGCTCCTGCTCCGAGGCGGCGGCAAGCAGCAGCTTGCCCTGGGCCGTGGCGTGCAGGGGCAGGGGCGTGCCCGTTTCCACGCTGACCGAAAGGCCCGCGCCGGAACTGGCGGCGCAGCTGTCGATGGAAAGCACGTGGTCGCCGCTGCGTATGGCCAGATAGGCTCCCGTGCCCAGGGCCTGGGCCAGCTGCTCCAGGTATGGGTGGGCCAGCTGCCGCGCATCCCACATCGCGGATACGGCGCAGCCGTACTCGTACAGACGGATGCCCAGCCGGTAGCGCCCGTCCGGATCCTGGCCGATCATCCGGTACTCCCGGAGAGTGGTCAGCAGGGCATGGGCTGTGCTCTTGGGGTAGCCGCTGCGGGCGCTGATTTCCTGCAGGCTCATGGGCCGCCGCTGGGCAAGCAGCAGCTCCAAGAGCTCCATCGCCTTTCCCAGCGCCAACACCGGCCCCTTCGGTTCCTGCATCAGATCGCCTCCTTTTTCTACATCATAGCATTTCCCGCCCGAAAACGCAAGGGTTGATTCAGTATTACCGGAAAAGAATTCAGCAATACAGAACGCAGGCTCTTGCAAGCGCTCCTGCGGCAGGGTATAATAGCAATACGTGATACTCGAAAAAGATTACGAAAAGGGAGATTGGAACATGAAACGCTTTTTCGCCCTGCTGCTGACGATCGCCCTGCTCTGGGCCTGCCCTGCGGGCTGTGAAAAGAAGGCGGATGCACCCAGAGAGCTCACGGTGTTTGCCGCGGCCTCCATGACCGAAACGCTGACAGAGCTGGGGAAGCAGTTCGAGATCGACCATCCCGACGTGAAGCTGGTCTTCAACTTTGCCTCCTCCGGCAAGCTGATGGATCAGATCCTGGCAGGGGCTGACTGCGACCTCTTTCTATCCGCCGCGCCCAAGCAGATGGACGCCCTGGACGCTGCCGCGGACGGGGAGAAGAACCCCGACCGGAACGACTGCATCGACTCCGCCACCCGGGTGGAGCTGCTGGAAAACAAGGTGGCCCTGGCGGTTCCCGACGGCAATCCCAAGGGGATCCGATCCTATTCGGACTGCGTCAAGGGCTTGCAGGACGGGACGATCCTGCTGGCCGTGGGCGGCGAGGGGGTGCCCGTGGGCCAATACACCCGGAAGATCTTCGCCTTCTTCGGCCTGGACGAGGCCGCCCTGGCGGCCCAGGGCGTTCTGACCTACGGGGAGGACGTGAAGGCCGTCACCACCCAGGTCGCCGAGAAGCTGGTGGACTGCGGCATCATCTATCAGACCGACGCCTGCTCCGCAGGACTCACCGTGGTGGACACCGCCACCGAGGCCATGTGCGGCCGGGTGATCTACCCCGCCGCCGTGCTGAAAAACGCGAAAAACGCCGCTGACGCCCGGGCCTTTTTGCACTTCCTCCAAAGCGCCGCGGCGGGGGAGGTATTCCGATCCGTGGGCTTCACGCCCTTGCATGAGGAATAAGCTATGGATCTGTTTCCGCTCTGGAACTCTCTGCGGATCGCCGCCGTTTCCGCGCTTCTGGTGTTCTTTCTGGGCATCGGGGCGGCCTACTATGTGGCCCGGGCTCCCCGGCTGGTGAAGGGGCTGCTGGACGTGGTGCTGACCCTGCCCCTGGTGCTGCCCCCCACGGTGGTGGGCTATCTGCTGATCCTGCTGCTGGGGCCCAATCACGCCCTGGGGGCGCTGATCCTGCGGCTGTTTGACACCAAGCTGCTGATGCGCTGGTGGTCGGCCATCTTTGCGGTGTCTGTGGTGATCTTCCCCCTGATGTACCGCACGGCCCGGGGAGCCTTTGAGAGCTTCGACGAGGATCTGGCCGCCGCAGGCCGCAGCCTGGGCCTGTCCGACAGCTATGTGTTCTGGCGGATCCGTCTGCCCGCCTGCCGCCAGGGGATCCTGGCGGGGGTGGTGCTGGCCTTTGCCCGGGCCCTGGGGGAGTACGGGGCCACCTCCATGATCGTGGGCTTCATCCCCGGCAAGACTGCCACCGTGGCCACCCAGGTGGCCTTCCTCTGGCAGAACCAGGGCAACACCCAGGCCGGCCAACGGGCCCTCCTGTTCTGGATCTGCGTCAACGTGGCCATCTCCGCCGGGGTGCTGGTGACCGTCAATCTGCTGGAACGGAAGAAAGGATCATCATGTCACTGTCCGTAAACATCGAAAAAGAGCTGAGCGGCTTCCGCCTCCGGGTGGATTTTGAGAGCCGGGGGGGCCTGCTGGCCCTGCTGGGCGCCTCCGGCAGCGGAAAGAGCCTGACCCTGCGCTGTATTGCGGGCCTGCTGCGCCCGGATCGGGGCCGCATTGCGCTCAACGGCCGCGTCCTCTATGACGGCGCCGCCGGGATCGATCTGCCGCCCCAGGCGCGGCGGGTGGGCTGCCTCTTTCAGAGCTGCGCCCTGATCCCCCATCTGAGCGTGCTGGAAAACGTGGCCCTGGGCTATCACGCCAAGCCCAGGCCGGAGCGCAGGGCGCTGGCCCTGGCCCAGCTGCGCCGCTTCCGTCTGGAGGGCTTGGCCCAGGCCAGTCCCGCCACCCTGTCCGGCGGGGAGCGCCAGCGGGTGGCCCTGGCCCGCACCCTGGCCGCGGAGCCGGAGGCCCTGCTGCTGGACGAGCCCTTTTCCGCCCTGGACGACTATCTGAAATGGGAGCTGGAGCTGGAGCTGGCCCAGACCCTGGAGGACTACGGCGGCGACGCCATTCTGGTCTCCCACAGCCGCGGCGAGGTCTGCCGCCTGGCAAAGTCCGTCTGCGTCCTCACCCGGGGCCGCTCGGAGCCGGTGCGGCCTGTGTCCGGGCTGATGACCGCGCCGGGCACCTGCAGCGCCGCCTTGATCTCCGGCTGCAAGAACATCTCCCCCGTCAGCCTCCGGCCCGACGGGACGCTGTGCTGTTCGGCCTGGGGCTGGGAGCTCCCGGCGGCCCGACTCTCCCGCCCCCGGCCCGAGGGCCTGACCCACGTGGGCGTCCGGGCCCACAGCCTCCGCCCCGGCCCCGGCCCGATTTCTCTGGACTGCACCGTGGATCGGGTGATCGACGACCTGTTTTCCAATATTCTCATGCTCCGCACCCCCGGCCCGTCGCTGCTGCGGGCGGAGCTGGACAAAACGCACCCCGCCCCGGCCCCCGGCGCGCCGTTCACCGTCCACGCCGACCCGGAGGATTTCTTGCTGCTGACAGGCGGGGAAGCATTGTAGGGGCGCACAGTGTGCGCCCGCCATTTCATAGACAGGAGGTGCAGCCCATGAACGACGCCTACGGACGCACAATCAATTATCTGCGTCTGTCTGTGACAGATCTCTGCAACCTGCGCTGCGTGTACTGTATGCCCCCCGAGGGGGTCTGCAAGCGCAGCCACGGGGAGATCTGCTCCCTGGAGGAGCTGGCGGAGCTGGCCGCCGCCTGCGTGGCGCTGGGGGTGAAAAAGATCCGCCTCACCGGCGGCGAGCCCCTGGTGCGAAAGGGGATCTGCAACCTGGTGGAGCAGCTGAACGCCCTCCGGCCCGCCGGCCTGGAGGAGCTGTGCATGACCACCAACGGCAGCCTGCTGGCCGAGCTGGCGGCCCCCCTGCTGGCCGCGGGTCTGGATCGGCTGAACGTCAGCCTGGACACCCTGCGCCCGGAGCGCTACCGGAGCCTCACCCGGGGCGGCGAATTGCAGCGGGTGCTGGACGGACTGGCCGCCGCCGAGGCGGCAGGCTTCCGGGATATCCGGCTGAATACCGTCCTGCTGGGAGGCGTCAATGAAGACGAGCTGGGGGAGCTGGCCCGTCTGGCCCGGATCCACCCCTGGTCGATCCGCTTCATCGAGCTCATGCCCATCGGCCCCGGGGCCGCCATGGGCGGGGCATTCCTCCCCGCAAGCCGGGTGCTGGAAGCGACAACGGAGCTCAAAAGAGTGCAAAATGCAAGATGCAAAATGCAAGATGAGAACAGCGTTGCAAAATACTACACCGCGCCCGGATGGGCGGGGACCGTGGGGCTGATCGCGCCCATGAGCCGCCGGTTCTGCGAGGGCTGCAGCCGTATCCGCATCACCGCGGACGGCAGGCTGAAGCTCTGCTTGCATTCGGCGGAGGAGATCCCCCTGCGGGGCCTCCACGGGGCCGCCTTGCGGCAGACTTTGGAGGCCGCCGTCCGCCGCAAGCCCGCCGGACACAAGCTGTCCGAGGCCCCCAGCGACAGCAGAAGGCCAATGAATGAGATCGGAGGATAAGTGGATATGGAATTTACGCACCTCAACCCCCAGGGGCGGGCCTTCATGGTGGACGTGACGGAGAAGGTCCCCACCCATCGGACCGCGCTGGCCGAGGCCACCGTGCGCTGTGCCCCCGAGACCGTCGAGGCCATTCGCAGCGGCGGCGTGAAAAAGGGCGACGTGCTGGCGGTGGCCCAGGTGGCGGGCATCCAGGCCGCCAAGCGAACTTGGGAGCTGATCCCCCTCTGTCACCCGCTGCCGTTGACCGGCGTGGATCTGGCCTTTGAACTGACCGACGCCGCCGTGCATATCACGGCCAGCGTCCGCTGTACCGGCCCCACCGGGGTGGAAATGGAGGCCCTGAGCGCTGTCACCGCAGCCGCGCTGACGGTCTACGATATGTGCAAGGCCCTGCAAAAGGACATGGAAATCACCGGCGTCCGCCTGCTGGAAAAAACCGGCGGAAAATCGGGAACGTACCGCGCCGTAGGGGCGGCCATTGGCCGCCCGCAACCCGCAGCGATGGCCGGAATGCAAAATGCAAAATGCAAAATGCAAAATGCGGGCGCCGTGGTCGCCGTCTGCGTGTCCGAGCAGAAGGGCGTCCAAAAACATCCCGTTGAGGCCTTGGAACTCCGGGTCGGTCTCGGCATCCCGGGGGACGCCCACGCCGGGAACTGGCACCGCCAGGTGAGCTTGCTGGCGGAGGAATCCGTGAACCGGATGCGGGGCCTGGGCTTCGACCTGCCCCCGGGGGCCTTCGCGGAGAACCTGCTGACCCGGGGCCTGGAGCTGAAGACCCTGCCCGTGGGCACAGTCCTCCGGGCCGGGACGGCCCTGCTGGCCGTCACCCAGATCGGCAAGGAGTGCCACAACGACTGCGCCATCAAGCAAAGCGCCGGCCGCTGCGTCATGCCCACCGACGGCATCTTTGCCGTGGTGCTGCAGGACGGCACCGTCCGCCCCGGAGACAGCATAGAAATCATACAGAATTTGACCTGATCATTCCGTTTTGCATTTTGCATCTTGCATTTTGCATTTGCCCAAAAGGAGGCATTTATGAAACAGATTTCCACCACTGAGGCCGTGGGCCATGTGCTCTGCCACGACCTGACCCAGATCCTGCCCGGGGAATTCAAGGGGGCCCGCTTCCGCAAGGGCCACATCGTCACCGAGGCGGATATCCCCGTGCTGCTCTCCATGGGCAAGGAGCACCTCTACGTCTGGGAGCTGGAGCCCGGGATGCTCCACGAAAACGACGCCGCGGCGCGGCTGGTGCGGCTCTGCAAGGGCCCCGGCATGGACGAGACGGAGGTGCGGGAGGGCAAGATCGAGCTGCGGGCGGCCTTTGACGGCCTCTTTCGAGTGGATACCGCCCGCCTCAACGCCGTCAACGCCATCGACGAGCTGATGATCGCCACCCGCCGGGGCAACACCGCCGTCCGGGCGGGGGACAAGCTCTGCGGGACCCGGGTGATCCCCCTGGTGATCCGGGAGGAGAAGCTGAAACAGGCCGAGGCCGCGGCAGGGGAGAGGCCCCTGCTGGAGCTGCTGCCCTACAAGCTGAAAACCGCCGCCGTGGTCACCACCGGGGCGGAGGTGGCCGGTGGGCTGATCGCCGACAAATTCACCCCGGTGCTGGTGGAAAAGCTGAAAGCCTTCGGGATCCGGGTGATCCACCACAGCCTGCCGGGGGACGAGCCTGCCGCCGTCCTGGGGGCCATCCGGGCCGCCCGGGCCGCCCGGCCCGACCTGATCCTCTGCACCGGCGGCATGAGCGTGGACCCGGACGACAATACCCCCGGGGCCATCCGGGCCAGCGGGGCCCGGATCGTCACCTACGGAGCGCCCGTCCTGCCGGGGGCCATGCTGCTGCTGGGCTACTTCGCCGACGGCACCCCCATCCTGGGCCTGCCCGGCTGCGTCATGTACGCCAAGGCCACGGTCTTCGACCTCGTCCTGCCCCGGATCGCCGCCGGGGTGACCCTTGGCAAGCAGGACTTCGTGGCCCTGGGCGAGGGCGGCCTCTGCCTGGGCTGCCCGGAGTGCCGCTACCCCATCTGCCCCTTCGGCGGATAGGGGGCAAGGGGCAAGTGACAGGTGACAAGTGACAAGGGACAGATGAGCATCTTCCTGCGGGGACGGGCTTTTGCCGTCTGCTTCTACTGCTTTGCAAAAAAATACCCCGGCTCCTGGGGAGTCGGGTTTTTTTGCGTCAATCCTCGCTGCGGCGGGCGGCCAGAGCCTGCTCCACAGCCGTGCGGATGCGATATTCGACCTGGTTTACGTCGGGAATGTTCTGGAACTCCAGCACCGCGCGGGTGGAAGAAAACCCATCCACGTTATTGTTGACCGTCGATGCGTAGCGGCGATTGGTCACGACCTCGCCGAAACGGATGTCGCCTGTTCCGTCTGCCCGCTGGTTTACGGAGATGTGCGGCAGATTGCACAGCTCCAGGGTCTGGATCTGGTTGCCGAGCTTTGAGATGATCCGTTGGCTGGTCAGCGCGTAGCTGCTCCGTTTTGCCCGGCGCTTTTTGATAAAAACGTGGCCCACTGTGGTAAACAGGCCCACCAATATGAAGGGAACGCCCCACAGCTTGGAGATAAACGGCGCGTTTTCATTCCGGAGCATCATGATTTCCCAGAAAATGGCAAAGCCGCACCATATGATGCCGAAGGGGAGCCGCATCGCATCCTCCTTGCTGAAAAGATGCCCCTTTCCCGGCTTTCCGCTCCAGAGCAGGTTTTCCCCCGGATGCAGCATTCCGCGCACCCAAGTGGTATCGTTTTCGTAATCCATCGTCTTCTGCCTCCTTTCAAATCACAGCAATTATAGCAAATGAATGGAAAATTGTAAACAGATAATTTCACCCATACAGTCGCAGCATCAAATAGAATTCCCCCTGCACAACGAACTGTGCAGGGGGAAATATAATCGAATAAACGCTTACAGCTTCTTCGCCAGACGCTCGCGGATGGCGGCGATGAAGTCCTCGGAGGTGACAGCCTCGGGTTTGGGATCCATCAGAGCAGCCAGGTCGCCGGTCATAACGCCGTCGTTGATGGTCTGCATGGTGGCCTCTTCCAGAGCGGTGCCGAACTTCTCCAGCTCCTTGTTGCCGTCCAGCTCGCCGCGCTTCTTCAGAGCGCCGGACCAAGCAAAGATGGTAGCAACGGGGTTGGTGGAGGTCTTCTCACCCTTCAGGTGCTTGTAGTAGTGACGGGTGACGGTGCCGTGGGCAGCCTCGAACTCGTAGTTGCCGTCAGCGGAGACCAGGACGGAGGTCATCATGGCCAGAGAACCGAAAGCGGTGGAGATCATGTCGGACATGACGTCGCCGTCGTAGTTCTTCAGAGCCCAGATGAAGCCGCCGTGGGAGCGGATCACGCGGGCGACAGCGTCGTCGATCAGGGTGTAGAAGTACTCCAGGCTGGCAGCCTCGAAGCGCTCCTTGTACTCGGTGTCGTACAGGCGCTGGAAGGTCTCCTTGAAGTCGCCGTCGTACTTCTTCATGATGGTGTCCTTGGTGGAGAACCACAGGTCCTTCTTCTCGGACAGAGCATACTCGAAGCAGGAACGGGCAAAGCTCTCAATGGAGGTGTCCTTGTTGTAGGCACCCTGCAGAACGCCGGGGCACTCGAACTCGTAGATGGTCTCGCGCTGGACGCGGCCGTCAACGCCGGTGAAAATCAGCTCGGCCTTGCCGGGCTCGTCAATGCGGAACTCGGTGTCCTTGTAGATGTCGCCGTAGCTGTGACGGGCAACGGTGATGGGGGAGGTCCAGCCGGGGATGTAGGTCTTGACGCCGGGGGTCACGATGGGGGTGCGGAACACGGTGCCGTCCAGGATGCCGCGGATGGTGCCGTTGGGGCTCTTGTACATCTTCTTCAGATTGTACTCAGTCATACGCTGGGCGTTGGGGGTGATGGTAGCGCACTTGACGCCAACATGGTACTTCTTGATGGCGTTGCCGGCGTCCACGGTGACCTGATCGTCGGTGGCGTCGCGGTTCACCAGGCCCAGGTCGTAGTACTCGGTGTTCAGTTCAACGAAGGGGGTGATCAGCTGGTCCTTAATCATGGCCCAGAGGATTCTGGTCATTTCGTCGCCGTCCATCTCGACGATGGGGTTCTGCATTTTGATCTTTTCCATCTCAATACTCCTTGGTCGGGCCAGATCATTTTATGTATTTGCCCCTTGGGCAGAGGCCCGCATACGGGCTCAGTATAGCAAGTTTGCGGTCAAGTTTCAACTGTCAATAATACCAATTTTTTGCCGACGTATTTGGGTAGATTCATTTATTCTGTATGGATATTGGATTGTGTAAGGGAATCCAAAAACAGCGTCACCGCCAGCAGATCCGCGCAGCCCCCGGGGGAGAGGTTCCGCTGGATGAACTGCCGATCCAATTCCGCGATCTCCTGTAGGGACGGCACTCTGCCGTCCGAAATCAGGTCGGATGCCTTCGGCATAAGGGTTCCTTGTCTGTCATTCTGAGCGGAGCGCAGCGAAGTCGAAGAATCCGTTCTCTTTTCCAGGCTGGCCGCGGGGAGTGCGGATTCTTCACTTCGTTCAGAATGACAGGCGGAGGAAAGCAGCTCCGCCGCCTGCTCCCGCGCCCAGGCCGCCCCCTCTGGGCCGCCCCGGTGGAGCAGGTTGGTGTCCTCCACGTTGGCGATCAGGTGGAGCAGGGTTACGGCAGCGGCGTGGTTCCGGTCCAGACCCTGGGCCAGCAGCTTTTTGAAGACCGGCAGGGAAATCTCCCGCACGGCGGGCAGGCCGTCCGCCACCTGGCCCCGGATGCCCCGGGCGCC
>JAEEZZ010000083.1 GCA_016292255.1 Oscillospiraceae bacterium | reverse complement strand
CCACCTTTGATAAAATGAAATGGCGCATCCACGTGAGTACCGTTGTGCGCACACATATTGAAAGCTGTCAGATTGTACAGATCGCCTTTTTCCATTGAAGAAAGCACCCTTCTTTCCGGCGCTGGGTCACCGGGGAATACCTGACAGCTGAAAACCTCCTGCGAGATATCGTAGATTGTCATTGCATATCACCTCCATAAATTCCGATTTGTTGTTAATATTATATCAAAATCTATGAAAGGAAGCAATCCCACAATGAAATGTCTTTTGAAATATCCCTGGGTCAAGCTGCCGCGGGATCGGGTTCCCGGCGGCAAGGGACTCATGGGAGCCTGGATGCGTCTGGCAGCGCGTGCGGCCTTCCGCAAGGGACATGGGCGCTATTGCGGATATGACAATCCCGTCGAACCCGGAATGTGGGTCGGCGGGATTGTCGGTCTCAAGGCCATTCTGGGCGTCAGGCGGCGGGACGCGGCCCTGGATGTGCTGCGGAAGCTGGAGGCTCTGGGTTTCCTTTCCTGGTCGCTGGACTCCTCCACCAAAAAGCTAAGCTATACCCTGTCAGACTGGCTCGTTCGCTTCTCCGGCGCAGAGTGCCCGGACGGGGCCGTCTGCACCACCGAAGGCTACGGTTTCGTGTGTGTTTCACGGGAAATCACGCAGCGGCTGGCGGAGCGGCATTATAAATTTGAAGAAACCGACGCATGGCTGGATCTGTGGTGTCACACCACGGTGAACGATCCTCGCAATGCGTTTTCTTTTATGGCACCGACGGTTCAGTTTGGCAAGTATGGCGTAATTCTGAGTCTGGAGACCCTGGGCCGCCGCTGGGGATGGGAGAAGACGAAGGTCTGGCGCTTCTTTCAGATGCATCGGGAGGAGTTTGCCCTTCGCCGCCTGCCTGGCAATCTCGGCTGCCTCGTGTTTAACCGGGCCTATCCCTGCAAGACCTTAACGGTCATACCCTCTGCTGAGGAGATCTCTGCCCTTTTGGGGGAGCTGCGCCGTCTTGACCGTGCCCGGAGCTTTGACCGCGTGACGCTGAACCGCGTCATCGCCTGGTACAGCAGGCATGCTGGGATCGTGAATCAGCCGCAAAAAAGCCGCGTTGCATTTTCCTACAATATATATCGCGCGTATCTTTCTCCTTGGAAGGATTGTACTACGTATCGTAATGACTGCGGAGGTATCAGTATAGCAGAGGCTCCAAATTCGTTTCTTGTCGAGGCCCTCCGCAGCCCGCCGCCCGGCTTTACCGGCTTCGTTTGGCTCACACCGGAGGACTTTGTGAAGCGAAAACCCGCGGTCTGAGGGCGGAAGATCGCTCTCGAAGCTTGGAAAGCAGAAAGCGGTGATCCCGGATTCGGAACCACCGCAGTGTCTGTAGCGTTTTGTTCGGTTCTCAGCCGAAGACGCGCTCTTGCAGCAGGTGGAGCTTCTTCTCGTAGCCCAGCATGATGGAATCCAGCGGGACGATCAGCTCGTCCATGGCGTAGATGCTCCGGAGCTCCTCCGTGGTCGGAAGCTTGGCAAGATCGAGCAGCTCCGGCATGGTCACGTAGTCCAGGAGCTGCGCCTCCCGGCCCCGGAAGCTGTTGACCTCGATCCTGGTCAGGTCGTCCCGTTCCGGCTTCCGCGGCGTATTCCAGAACATGGAATTGCCGGAGTCGAAAATCGGAGCCATGGAGACAAAGCGAAGGGTCCCCGTGTCCCGCAGAACGCCGAAATTGTTCAGATGCCGGTCTACGTTCGTCAGCAGGAAATCCGTCAGAATTTGATACTCCAGGAAGGGCCGCGTAACCGTCTCCGGCAAGCCGTGGGCCTCGCAGACGCGGATGAAGTGCTCGAACACGGAGGTCGCATTGTCCTTCTTTTCAGACTGCACCACGTCGATGGCTGGGACAAATTCCAGCGTCTCAGAGCAGAAGTCCTCACAGATACAGCCGTATTGGGCAGCGTCCTCCAGACGGTACGGCAAGTACGCAGCAAAGGGCATCCTGCCCTGCTTCCGGTGCAGCAGGGTCGCCGCAACCTCATTTAGGCTCTCCTGACTATTAGCGCCGTGGTTTCCCTTGACCAGCATCCGCTTGCCTCCGGAGATGATCCACGCTTTTTTCAGATCGCCCTGCAGAGAGGAACCGGGCGAATAGGACGAAGCGTGGGCAACGGGCAGATCCCCGGCGGGCTGGGTAAAGCTAAGCGCTCCCACCGGGTCCCGAAAGTCGTTGGAAAACAGGCTCACGTCCGACCAGGTCAACGCCGCGTCCACGGGCTTGATCCAGTAGTGGTCGCTGAGGCTCAGGCCAAGGTTCCGCACCAGGTAGGCCTGGGGCGTCGGCAGACCCATCTGCTCCAGATAGCGCTGGACGATGCCCTGGGAAACAGGCACGGCCCGCCGCTGCCACCAAGCGCGCAGCTCGTCCGGGGATTTGCGTCCACCCAAAGGCAGCAGCTCCGGCTGCGCCTGCGGCGCGACCCGCAGCATGGCGCCGGTCACGTCGTCAATCGTCACCGTGGCCGCCGTGTCGTCCTTATGCATCAAAAAGTAGGTCCGTTCGCTCATACTGCCCACCTCCGTTCAAATTCCAATTTGTCCAAGGCCGCCTCCATCATTAGGACGGCAGCCTGCTTGACCCAGGTCAGAAGCTTCTCCGTGATGATGGCGCGGAACGGGATGCGATGGGGTGTCCCGTTGTAGACGAAATAGATGCAGATCCGTCCGTCCCCCACGAGCCAGCGGCCGTAGGTCTGATACTTTTCACAGTAGAAGCGCTGGGCCAGGATCGTCTCAACCGACACGTCGTTCTGGGGCAGCAGCTCCGACGATTCGTCCTCGCCCACGTCCCACAGCAGCTCTTCGATCTGGCAGCCCAGGGCTGCAGCCAGCCGCAGCAGGGTATCGCCCCCGGCGGAGCTCAGCCGCTTGTGGCCCTGCTCATAGTCCTGGATGGACCGGAAGTTGACCCCGCTCCGCTGCGCCAGCTCCCGCCGCGTCATGCCGCGCTGCTCCCGGATGCTCTGTAAGCTCATTCTATCACCTTCTTAGCTCTATTATACGCATATTTGCGTATCTGTCAAGCAGGACGACGTGAAATTACCTAATCACACTTTCAGCCCATTCCAGTAACCCTTCCGATTCTTCCAGAATAAGCTCCTGCCAAATGCCGGAATAGTACAATCCATTTCCCTTGGCAGAGTTTTTTCGCCTGCCATACACATGCTCCGGCATCAGAAACGGTTTTGGCATCCAAGTCCCGCGGTTCTCATTTTTCATCGTGAGTACGCGGTCTTCTCGAAACGGGAAGGTGCCGTATCCAGGCAGCTTCCGATTCCAGGATAAATACGCCGCAGGGAGATAGAGTGCGTTTGGCCGATTCCGAAACCGTTCTGAAGCGTGTGGGTGCCAGGTATATTTGGCAATCACCTCCGGGTCTGTAAGAATCTCACCGATTTGGAGATATCCGTAAATCACATGAAGGTCTGCACAGCGAAAGAAATCCTCGCATTTTCGGGCAAAGCGATAACCATTCGGCCCCTGCTCCACGTACCGGAACCAGCCGAAAAACAGGATCAGATCGCCCTTTTCCACGCCTGCATTTGCCATAGCTCCCTGCGCGGAACCTGCCTGTCCGAAAGCGGGTTTCCAACCTTCCACCGCTGCGGACCGGAGGCCGGGCCGCAGATCCGGGTCAACGTGACAGTGTGAGAACGCCTTTCCCGGCCGGAGTTGGCGCAGTAGATCGGCGTAATTGACGCCTTTCCAGGACAGATCTTCGTATGTATCCCGGTCGTCGGTCGGAATCGGCAGGGACAGCAGCGTTCCGTCCGGCAGGATCGGACTCGGACAGCCGCCGTTGGAGGAATCAAAACCTTTTCTGGATAAGATTACTTTCATCCTTTTGCAGCCCCCTAAAAGCTGTTTCGCTGAAACAAGGGATATTAACTTTCATATTGTACTGTAACTATAACAAAGTTATAATCCAGAACAAAGCATTACACACTCCAGATGTTTTTCCCTTCCAGAATGTATGTGTTTTTTCTTTGCAGCAGACAATTCGCCTATGCAATCGGCAGCGCCTTACTGGACAATTGGTCAAACTCATCAATATATAATTCTTCAATGTTTTTAATTCCAGCAACCTTTGCTGCCGAAATAACTAACATTCTTTCATACTCCGGCATCCGTAGTCCTAATATGACTTTATTCGGTTTCATTTTTATACATGTTCTATCAGACGCCATGGTTGGACGAATCATACGCCATTCGTCATCGTATTCATGACACTTTTTCTTGATAAGAGAAATGCGTTCTGCGTCCCAAATAACGATTCTCTTAGAGAGTTCAAGGAGCTCAGACGGCACTTTCTCACTCTCGTTCCACAATAGACAAGCCAATGCAAATCGTGTAGCATCAAATGCTTCCTCAGTATAATAAACTGGGTAAATGGTAGGCTTCTCAATCACAGAACGGCAGTTCTTGCAAATTTCGTCTTTGCCGCATAAAAATGTGTTTTCATCTTTGACATCATATACAAGCGCAAACCCTTTGTAATTGTTTGCGTATTTGAGCCACAGAGTTTCGTTCAATGCGTCTCCACAAAAGCATATGGAAAACAGGTTCTTTTGTATAATCGTTCTGATTTGTCTTATTTGATTAGGGAAGTTTGATATATCCAAAGGATTTGATTTCAGATTTTCAATGAGTTTTTCTGCGCTGATTCCAATGATGGGCTCCAGTGGTTTAAGCTTGCCTACTATCGCGGGATTGTCCGAAAAAATATCGTTGTAAAGAGATGTATACAATTCTTTTACTCGTGCTAAATCAACATGGATAAAAGTATCAAAGGGATCGTCATAATAATCAGCTGAGGAATAATACAACTTGTTCTCTTGCAACTGGATTAATGAATTCTCGCTCACGGTACGATATCGACATAAGTATTCAGGTAATTTTATAGCAGTAGATAACGCCTGAACATGTTCTGGCAGATTATCATGAATACTACATAGCGCATCCCAGAATGCTTTTCTTTCTGTACTATTCATCCTTCAAACCTCTCAATCATTGAATCGGCCACATATTGCGGTTTTACCGCGGAAATCCTTGCTAAATAATCCTCTTTGCCAGCAGCAGAAAGCCCACGTCGTCGGGCTCCGGCTGCATGTTCTCGTCTCTCGCGCAGGGATCAACGTAACAGGTTTTCACATCTGTGTCGAAGCCCAGGCGGCGATACAGGGCCTTGTTGCGCGGGTCGTTGACGCCGATCGTCGCACGTCGGAAGCCCATGGATTTCAAGTCAGCGCATGCCGCCTGCATCAGCTTGCTACCAAGTCCCTGCCCGCGGTATTCCCGTTTGACGCGGAACGCGCACAGATAAGCCGTCGTTGTTCCGTCCGCAAACTCCGGATCTTCCCGGATATTCAGAAATGCGTACAGCTCGCCCAACAGCTCACCGTCCCGATCAACCGTCCAAAAGACCGCGTTTCCGGAAACGATATTCTCAAAAAAGAACTTTGCCGTCGGCGGGGCGGTATCCAGGTCCGGATATCCCCAAAGCGTCAGCATCTCTTCCCCGCTCGCTCTTCTGATCTCGACTTGTCTGACCACGTGCCATATCACCGGATGGGAAAAGCCACAGGCGCGGTACAGCGCATAGGGTTCGTGCGGGTTGTTCATCCGGCCGGAGACGGTCACGAAATCCGCCTTTTTCGACAAGCGGCGCAGCAGCTCACAGACCACGAATTTTCCCAGGCCTTTGCGCCGGTGGACCGGGGAGGTCTGGATCCATTCCAGGACGCCTTCGCCAATCCTTCCGTCCAGCTCGCCGATCCCGCTTGCCGCGATCCGTCCGGTCTTCCGCTCCCGGACAGCGACCCAAAGCTCCGCGTCATAGACTGGCCGCTGCGTGTACGCATGGAGCTCCGCGCCAGTCACGCCTTCCGACTCGTAGCAAGCCTGAATATGGCTTGCAAGCTCGTCCGCGTTTGCCGACGTCAGCTCATATTCTGCGGGCAGAACCGGCTCTGGAATGCTTTTCAAGGTATGGATCATCCGGAAATACGGCGTGTCCGTACCTGCACAGGAGGCTTCGTTGAACTGATCCTCCCGGTATACAGATATGCTTGCGGGAAGCTGCATCTGTTCGGTTTTCCAGAACGGCAAGGAGGAAGCGGCACAGGGGTTTTCCACGTATGCTTTCTTTGCCGCGGAGAATCGGCTTTGCTCGACCTCCGCGTGCATCGTGTCACACCAGGCGTCCCACTTTTCCGCGTAT
>JAEEZZ010000082.1 GCA_016292255.1 Oscillospiraceae bacterium | reverse complement strand
GGCTTACTGTTGTAGATGACCGTGGCGTTTTGCAGGCACTCGTTGCCCTCCGCGATGCTGATCTGGGCCCACTGCTGGGGCGTGCCCGCGTAAAACACCGCGCTGAGAGACGTACAGTTATTGAACGCGTAATTATCAACGTGGTCAAGCGAAACGGGCAGCATAATGGATTGCAGCTTTTCGCAGCCGGAAAACGTGTAGGCCGAAATTCCCGGAACGGAGCCCACCAACGTCACTTCTTTCAGATTGGCGCAACTCTCGAAAATCCGCTCGCCCATTTCCAGTCCGCCTGATGCCGACGCCATATAGACCGACTCAAGTTTACTGCATTGACGAAACGCCGCATTCTCAACTTTTCTTATCGCAGGCAGACAAACCCTCGTTACGCCGGAACGCGTAAAGGCAGCGCTTTCAACGATCTTGATCCCGGAGCCCCAGTCAACCTCCAGGGGCGTCTCGTCAGCCCAATCCCGATAAAACGCGTTCCATCCGATTTCCTGCACGCTGTCGGCAAAAATGATTTTTTTCAGCTTCGTGTTTTCGTGGCGGAAATAAGACATCAAATTACCGCCCGCATTCAGTACGCCTTCTGTTAATTCCACCTCCTCAATTTGCGGGATATAGGAGGCCCAGGGCACGGTGCTGACCCAGTTTTGGGCCAGATACGCGTAATAATCCATACGCCCGCTGTCCCCGTTTGTCGGCCGAATTGTGAGCTTTAAGCCGGTCGTACCGTCCGATAACGGCATATTGTCCTGAAGCGTCCACGTGCATTGCAGGGAGGTGTCCTCCAAATAAAGGGCGCTGACCGGGACGCTGAGCGTCGGGAACAGGGAGACCGCAAGCGCCAGGGCCAGCAGGAGGCTCCAAAGCCTTTTCGCATTGTGTTTCATTCTTTTCCTCTTTTCATTTGTATTCGCCCCGAGCCTTCCCCCGGTACGGGGGAGGGCTCAGGGCGAGTGTTTTACCGGGCGTGCTTCTCGAACCAGTCGGTGATCTCCTGCAGGCGGCGCTGGCGGTGCTTGGGCTTGCCGGAGCGGGAGAGCTCGTGATTCTCCCCGTGGAAGAGGCAGAGCCGGGCCTCTATGCCGATGTCGATCAGGGCCGCGTACATCTGGATCCCCTCCGCCATGGGGCAGCGATAGTCCTCGTCGGAGTGGATGAACAGGGTGGGGGTGGTGACCTTGGCGGCATATTTCAGCGGGGACTGGGCCCAGAGCTTCTCCGGGTTCTCATAGATATCCCCGTCGGTCTGGTCGGCGGCAAAATAGAAGCCGATGTCCGACATGCCGTAGAAGCTCAGCCAGTTCGCAATGGAGCGCTGGGAGGCCGCGCAGCAGAAGCGATCCGTGTGGCCGATGATCCAGTTGGTCATAAAGCCGCCGTAGCTGCCGCCGGTCTCGCAAAGCCGATCCCGGTCGATCTGGGGGTACTTTTCCAGCACCGCGTCGGTGAAGTCCATCAGGTTCGCAAAGTCCGTATCACCGTAGCGGCCGCGAATGTCCATGAAGTAGTTGTCCCGGCCGTCGCTGCCCTTGGGGTTGCAGAAGAAGACGAAGTAGCCCATATTGGCCCAGAGCTGCATCTCATGGTAGAAGACGGGGCCGTAGACAGTCTTGGGACCGCCGTGGACGTCCAGAATGGCAGGGTACTTCTCGTTGGGGTCGAAGTCCCTGGGCTTCAGGATCCAGCCGCCGATCTCCAGGCCGCGACTCTGGATCGTGATGGGCTCCGGCTGGGCCACATATCTGCCGGCCAGGGCCTCGTCGTTGAAGTGGGAGACCCGGCTCAGCTGCAGGTTCTCCCCCAGGGTGGCGGTGTAGAGCTCCTGGAGCCGCATCTCGTAGAGGCCCACGCAGAGCAGATGGCCGTTGGCCACGTCGAAGCAGTCCATGGCGCCCTCGCCGGTGAAGACGGGAACGTCCTCTCCGTCGGGCTTCAGCAGGTGCAGCACCGCATTCCCCTCCCGGGTGGTCAGGTGGTAGAGGCCCTCCGGAGTTCCCACGGCCTGGCGTCCGCCGCCCAGACGGCAGTCGGAGCCCACGGAGTTGTACATATTGTATTCTTCCTTACGCAGGACCTCGATCTTCCCGTCCGCGGGATCCAGGGTGTAGACCCAGGCGTTCTCATTGAGGCCGTGACGCTTGCCCTCGGAGGCGACCAGCAGCACCTTGCCGCCGGCGGTCTCCATGAAGTGGGGCGAGAGCTCCCAGTTGTCCACGATCTCCCGATTCTCGCCGGTGCGGAAGTTGAAGGTTCGCAGGCAGAAGCCTGTGACGGGACGCTTGACCTGCCAGGGAAGGTAGGCCATCAGGATCTCGTCGCCGAAGACGGTCTGGCAGATCAGATCCTCGGGAGCGATCAGCAGCGGCGCGATCCGCAGGGGCTCCCGGTCAACCAGGAAGGACAGGGTGCGCTTGCCGTTGGTGATCCCCTCGCCGTTGCCCCAGAAGGGCAGCTCGGTGAAGACCTCGTAGTCCTTCTCCGCTTCCTTCTTCTTCCGAGCCTCGGCCTTTTCCTCCTCCGAGGCCTCGTAGAGCATGGGTTGGGCCTTGTCCACCGTGGCGGTGACCAGGAAGAGGCCCTCGTCCAGCAGGCGGATGGACTGGACGGCAAAGGGCAGGGTCATATAGGGGACCGCCTCGCCGCCGTTCACATCCAGCACATAGTAGGCGGTGAACTCCTCCTTGGCTTCGGCGCGCTTCTTCTCCTTGGCGGAGCGCACCGCCGGGAAAATCAGCCTGTGATCGTCGATCCAGAGGAAGCTGCTCTCCTTGCCCAGATCGGTGAGCTGGCGCAGGCCGCCCTTCTCATAGAGCCAGAGCCGCTGCTCGTAGCAGTTTTCTTCTTCATTGGCGCAGGCGACCGCAAAGGCAGCCCGCTCCCCACCGGGCGCATAGCGCACCGCGGATAAGAACTTGTAGTTCAGTAAATCTTTTTGGGTGATTGGTTCCATGGTTTCCTCCTTTTGGAACGAAAAACAAAGAAGTAAAAACAAAAAACTGAGGTATTTTCAAATCTCCGATTTGAAAATCATTATATTCTTTCTCGCGGAGCGACACCGAAGTTTTTCGTTTTGCCTTCTCAGTTATTAGTTGATATAGCCGACCAACACTTTCAAAGTGTTCTCGACTCCGTCCTTGTGGCTGCGCTCGTAGCCGTGGGAGGCGTAAACGCCGGGGCCGATGAGGCCGTGGCGGATGTCCCAGCCTGCGTGAAGGGTGGCCTCCACGTCGGAGCCGTAGTGGGGGTAGACGTCCACGGCGTAGTCCGCTTCCTCCGCCTTGGCCGCGGCGATCAGCTTTCTGACGATCTCATAGCTGTAGGGGCCGCCGCTGTCCTTGGCGCAGATGGAGACCTGGCGCTCGGTGCACTGCAGGCCGTCGCCCACGCAGCCCATATCCACGGAGATGGCCTCAGTGACCCCCGCCGGGATGGAGCCGGAGCAGCCGTGGCCCACTTCTTCATAGACGGTGAAGTACAGCCAGATCCGGCGCTGGGGGGTGATGCCCGCGTCCTTGAGGTACTTGGCCAGGCCGATCAGAATACCGGCGGAGAGCTTGTCGTCCAGGAAGCGGCTCTTGATATAGCCCTTCTCGGTGACGGTGGTACGGGGATCAAAGCAGACGATGTCGCCCACCCCGATGCCCAGGGCCTTGACCTCGTCGGCGGAGCAGACAGTCTCGTCCAGCACGACCTCGCAGTTGTCATAGTTCGGGACCGTGGTACGCAGATCGCCGTTGACGTGGGTGGAGGCGTTGCAGAGCTGGAAGGTGCCCTCGTAGCTGCCGTTGAACTTGGTGACTACCCGGCAGTTCTCGGTGTTCACCATGACGGTGGGCAGGCCGCCCAGGGGCAGGACGCGAAGCCGGCCGGAGCCCTTGACCTCAGCCACCATAGCGCCCAGGGTATCGCAGTGGGCCGCCAGCAGCAGGCCGTTTTCCGTATCCCTGCCGCCCAGATCCACCAGTACGCCGCCCTTGATGGTGTGAACCGGCGCATAGCCCAGATCCCGGAAGGTTTTTAACAGATGTTCCTCCGCCGCAGCGGTGTAGCCCGTGGGGCTGTCGATGGCCAGCAGGCTGCAGGCCTGCTCCACAGCGTAATCGGTGTAGAATTTGAAATCTTGCATGGATACTTCTCCTTTGCACATTGATGCCTACACTATATCACAAAACCGCGAAAATAACAACAAAAAGATACCTCCCGGATCCTTTACAGAACTGACAAAAAAAGAAAAACCGATTTGGTTAAAAAATCGAAAGGAAACCGTTGCAATCCTGTGAAAATCAGGTATAATAGAAATGGAAAACTATACGCTTCTATCGGCGGGTATTCACCGATATTCGGCAATATTCGCAGAAAACGGAGGAATTATCATATGGAAGAAAACATTCGTCAAATGGTGGAGTCCTTCCATCGGGGCGACAACATCCGGGCCTACGAGCTGCTGGGCTGTCACCGGGAGACCCGGGACGGCCAGGAGGGCTGGGTCTTCCGGGTCTGGGCCCCCAACGCCCGGTTCGTCAGCGTGATCGGCGATTTCAACTTCTGGAACAAGGGCGACCTGCCCATGGAGAAAATCTCGCAGGGCGTTTGGGAGGTCTTTTCCCAGTGGGCCCGGGAGGGCAGCACCTACAAGTATTACGTCGTGGGCGCAGACGGCCGCGAGGTGGACAAGACCGACCCCTACGGCTTCCGCACCACCTACCGGCCCGACAACTGCTCCATTGTCTGCGACATCGATCGGCACAAGTGGCAGGACGGCCGCTACCTTGCCAATCAGAAGCGCCGCAACGTGCTCAAGCGGCCCATGAACATCTATGAGATGCACTTCGGCTCCTGGCGGCGCAAGGAGGGCAACGTTCCCTACGGCTACGCGGAGATCGCCGACCAGCTGATCCCCTACCTGCAGGAGATGGGCTACACCCATGTGGAGCTCATGCCCATCACCGAATACCCCTACGATCCCTCCTGGGGCTACCAGGTGACGGGCTACTTTGCCCCCACCTCCCGCTACGGTGAGCCCTACCTGCTGATGGAGCTCATCGACCGGCTCCACCAGGCGGGCATCGGCGTGATCCTGGACTGGGTCCCCGCCCACTTCCCCAAGGATCAGGCCGGTCTGTTCGAGTTTGACGGCTCCTGCTGCTACGAGCTGGCCGACCCCATGATGAACGAGCACCCCGACTGGACCACCCGCATCTACGATTACGGCAAGCCGGAGGTCATCTCCTTCCTGATTTCCAGCGCCATCTTCTGGCTGGAAAAATATCACATCGACGGCATCCGGGTGGACGCCGTGGCCTCCATGCTGTATCTGGACTACAACCGGCCCAACTACCGGCCCAACAAGTTCGGCGGCAAGGAGAATCTGGAGGCCATCGCCTTTTTGCAGAAGCTCAACGAGGCCGCCTTCTCCGTCCGGCACCAGCCTGTCATGGTGGCAGAGGAATCCACCGCCTTCCCGCTGATCACCAAGCCCACCTCCGACGGCGGGCTGGGCTTCCTGTTCAAGTGGAACATGGGCTGGATGAACGACAATCTGCGCTATATGTCCCAGGATCCTATCTACCGCAAATACTCCCACGATAACCTGACCTTCTCCATGACCTACGCCTTCTCGGAGAACTACATCCTGCCGCTGAGCCACGACGAGGTCGTCCACGGGAAATGCTCTCTGGTGCAGAAGATGCCCGGCTACTATGTGGACAAGTTCGCCAATCTGCGTACCTTCTACGGCTGGCAGATGGGGCACCCCGGCAAGAAGCTGAACTTCATGGGCAACGAGTTTGCCCAGTTCATCGAGTGGAACGAGAATCAGGGGCTGGATTGGCTGCTGCTGGACTATGAGAGCCACCGGAAGATGAAGGACTTTGTCCGGGATCTGAATCACCTCTATCTGGACACCCCCGCCTTCTGGCAGAACGACTCCGATTGGAACGGCTTCCGCTGGATCTCCTGCGACGACCGGGACAACTCCGTCATCGCCTTCCGCCGGATCGACGACAAGGGCCACGAGATCGTGGGCATCTGCAACTTCTGCCCCGTGAAGCGGGAGCACTACCGCCTCGGTCTGCCCAAGGCCGGCGCCTGGGAGCCGGTGCTGAACTCCGACGAGAAGAAATACGGCGGCTGGGGCACGGAGCTGCCCCCCGTTGTGGCGGAGAAGAGCCCCTGGGGAGATCTGCCGTACTCCGCCGAGTTCACCCTGCCCCCGCTGAGCGTGCTGTTCTACAGGAAAAAGAAAAACAATCCTGAAAATAAGTAACATCATCCCGGCAAATATTTCGTAAAAAGGAGATCTGAACATCATGAACTTTCAGAAAAAGCGTTGTGTCGCCATGCTGCTGGCCGGTGGCCAGGGCAGCCGTCTGCTGGTTCTGACGGAGAACACCGCCAAGCCCGCTGTTCCCTTCGGCGGGAAGTACCGCATCATCGACTTTCCCCTGTCCAACTGCGTGAACTCCGGCATCGACACCGTGGGCATCCTCACCCAGTATCAGCCTCTGGAGCTCAACGAGTATATCGGCAACGGTCAGCCCTGGGGTCTGAACCGCTCCCACGGCGGTGTTCAGATCCTGCCGCCCTATGCCCGCTCCAAGAAGTCCGAGTGGTACAAGGGTACCGCCAACGCCATCTACCAGAACATGGCCTTCATCGAGCGCTATGACCCCGACAACGTGCTGATCCTCTCCGGCGACCATATCTACCGCATGGACTACGCCAAGATGATCCGCTACCACGAGGAGCATGACTCCGACGTGACCATCGCCGTCCGCCAGGTCCCCATCGAGGAGGCCTCCCGCTTCGGCATCATGAACACCAATCCCGACGGCTCCATCTACGAGTTCGAGGAGAAGCCCAAGCAGCCCAAATCCAACAACGCCTCCATGGGCATCTACGTGTTCAAGTGGAGCATTCTGAAGCAGTTCCTCATCGACGACGAGGAGAACCCCAACTCCGACAACGACTTCGGCAAGAACGTGATCCCCGCCATCCTCCAGGCCGGGCACAAGATGTTCGCCTACGATTTCGAGGGCTACTGGAAGGACGTGGGCACCATCTCCTCCCTCTGGGAGGCCAACATGGATCTGCTGGGCACCGATCCCGAGTTCAACCTCTACGGAGACGGCACGGCTCCCATCTTCGCCCGGAACTACGCCCTGCCCGCCTCCTACATCGACACCGGCTCCAAGAACATCAACTGTCTGATCGCCGAGGGCTGCGAGATCTACGGCCTGGTGCGGCACAGCGTGGTCTCCACCGGCTGCCGCATGGGGAAGGACGCGGTGGTGGAGGACTCCGTCATCATGCCCAACACCGTGATCGAGGAGGGCGTCATCATCCGCAACGCCATCGTGGGCGAGGGCTGCGTCATCCGCCGGGGCGCGGTGATCGGCGGCGCCTTCCACGACGGGGAGAAGCGTCAGATCGCCGTGATCGGCAAGGATCACGTCATTGAGGTCAACCAGGTCGTCAAGCCCGGCGAAGTCATTTGAGGCAGGAGGTAACGAACCATGAAAAACGTAATGGGTCTTGTTTTCGCGAACATCTATGACAGCTCCCTGGGCCAGCTCACGAACAAACGCACCCAGGCCTCACTCCCCTACGGCGGCCGCTACCGTCAGATCGACTTCACCCTCTCCAATATGTCCAACGCCGGCATCCGACACATCGACATCGTCACCCAGTACAACTTTCAGAGTCTGATGAACCACGTGGGCTCCGGCGAGGAATGGGATCTGGAGCTGGAGGACGGCGGCCTGGAATTCATCACCCCCTATTCCGTGGGCCAGAGCAACACCTTCCGGGGCAAGCTGGAGGCCATTGCCGCCATCAGCGACGCCTACCTCTCCCGCGGCAAGGAGGAATATATCATCCTGGCGGACGCAGCCGTGATCTGCGCCATCAATCTGGATGAGGTCATGGACGCCCACATCGCCTCCGGCAAGGACGTGACCGTGGTGGTCAAGGCCGGCATCGCCAACGGCAAGAAGCAGCTGGATCTGGCTGTGCGACTGGACGAAAACGGCGAGATCAGCGATATGGCCGTGGACTACGCAGCCCCCGAAAGCTGCCTGGCCTCCATGGGAATGTTCATTCTCCGCAAGGATCTGCTGCTGCGCTCCGCCGCGGAGTGCGTCAGCCGCAACCGCTACCGTCTGGAGCGGGAGTTCATTCTCCGGGAGTGGAATGAGGGCCGCCTCTCCGTCAACGCCTACGAGTTCCACAACGTGGCCCTGTTCAACGAGTCCACGGAGGAATACTTCCGCAACAACCTGGCCATCATCGACCGGAAGGTGCGCCACAGCCTGTATCGGGACGGCCTGACCATCTACACCAAGGTTCGGGATCAGGTGCCCTGCTACTACGGGGAGAATTCCCAGATCGACGACTGCATCGTAGCGGACGGCTGCGTCCTGCTGGGCTCGGCCTATAACTCCGTCTTCTTCCGCAGCGTGAAGCTCTCCACCGGCGCCTCCGTCCGGAATTGTGTCGTCATGTCCAAGTGCGAGATCGGCATCGGCGCTCAGCTGGAATACTGCATCCTGGACAAGGACGTGAAGATCAACGCCGGCGTCAAGCTGATCGGCACCATGGAGCATCCTGTGATCCTCAACCGGGGTGACGTGGTATGAAGATCGCCATGATTGCCTCCGAGGCCGCCCCGTTTATCAAAACGGGGGGCCTGGGAGACGTGATGCAGGCCCTGCCTGCGGAGCTCGCCCGGATCCCGGGCAATCAGGTCTCTCTGTTTCTGCCCTACTACAAGAAGGTCAAATACGACCCCGCCGTGGAGGCGGAGCTGGTGAGCTCCTTCACCGTGAATCTGACCTGGCGGCAGCAGTATGTGGGGCTGTTCCGCTGGGCAGGCAGCACGGACAGCCTGTGCGTCTACTTCCTGGACAACGAATACTACTTCTGCCGGGATGGGCTCTACGGCTTCTATGACGACGGCGAACGCTTCGCCTACTTTGCAAAGGCAGTCCTGTCCTCCATGGAGGCCCTGGAGCTCCGGCCCGAGATCATCCATTGCCACGACTGGCAGAGCGCGCTGATCCCGGTCTTTCTGGAGGCCGAGTATCGGAGCAGCTTCCCCGAGACGCGGACAGTCTTCACCATCCACAACGTGGAATACCAGGGCAAGGCCGACGCCTCCTTCTTCGGGGAGGTGCTGGGGCTGGACGACCGCTGGCGGGGAGTCTGTACCTTCGACGAGGGCATCAACTTCATGAAGGCCGCCATCGTCCAGGCCGATCTGGTCACCACGGTCTCCGAGACCTACGCCCAGGAGCTGCGCTATCCCTACTTTGCCCACGGGCTTTCCGGCATTCTGAGCTCCCGGGGGGAGCGGCTGGTGGGCATCACCAACGGCATCGACCTCCGGATCTTCGACCCGGCCGCTGACAAGGCCCTGGCCGCCAACTACAGCGCCGCCGATCCCGCGGGGAAGCGGCTCTGCAAGCGGGCCCTGCAAAAGGAGCTGGGGCTGGAGGAAAAGGATGTACCCCTGCTGGCCATGGTCACCCGCCTGGCCGCCCACAAGGGCATCGACCTGCTCTGCTACATCCTCCGGCGGCTGCTGGAACGGGACGTCCAGCTGGTGGTGGTAGGCACCGGCGAGGCCCGCTATGAGCACGCGCTGCAGGCCGTAGCCGCCGATTTCCCCGGCAAATTCTCCATGAACCTCCGCTTCGACTCCGCGCTGGCCTCCCTGGTCTACGCGGGCGCTGACATCTACCTCATGCCCTCCAAGTCCGAGCCCTGCGGCCTGAGCCAGCTGATTGCCATGCACTATGGCGCGGTTCCCGTGGTGAACGCCGTGGGCGGGCTGAAGGACACCGTGCCCCCCTACGACCCCACCACCGGCGCTGGCCGGGGCTACACCTTCCAGAGCTACAACGGCGACGACTTCCTGGGAGCCATCGAACGGGCTCTGGGGGACTTCACCGCCGCCCCCGAAGCCTGGGCGGCCCTGGTCAAGGCCGACATGGAGGCGGACTTCTCCTGGACGCTTCCGGCGCAGAAGTACATGGAGCTGTATTGCAGCATCGTCTGAATCGAAAAAAACCGGGGTGCGGAAACGATCCGCACTCCGGTTTCAGTCTGCCAAAGAACTACCTGTATTCATTTTTCCGCTCTACGCAGCCTCATGCTTCCTGCTTAGCAGGCGCTTCCTGCAGGCGCGGAAGGCAAAGCAGAGGACAAAGGGAACGGTATAGCAGATCAAGGCTCTCATCAGCAGCAGGAGGCCTTCGTTCCGGATCCCCAGACGCCGCAGGGCGCCGTTTCCCAACTCCAGGAAAAGACAGTGGTACAGGTAGACCGGGAAGGAGACCGTATGGATCGCGGCCAGCAGCTTTTTCACCCGCTCATGCTTTGACTGCAGGATCCACAGGCACAGACTCAGCAGCCCAAAAATCGTCAACACGTCCGAAACCATCTTCATGCCGACTACGTCAATGGAAATGATGGCTCCCACATTCAGCCGATAGCTGACGAACGCAAACAGGAGCACCAGCAGCATGGAACAGGCGGCCGCTCTTCTGTGCCCGGTAAAGGCATCGGAAACCGACTCGTAATTCTTTCCCACGTACAGGCCCAGCACCCAGAAAATCAGATAGGTGGGGAACACGCGATCCGTGTAGCGGAACCCCGTTCTGATTCCCAAAGCCGCGAAGGTATTCGGGGACATCAGCATAACAATATGGATCATTGCCGCAGCCGGAATTGCAAAATACGCGGGGATCTTCTGCACCAGCCATTTCCACAGGGGGAGCAGCAAATAGAACTGCATGACCACGATGATATAGTACAGCGGCGCGGAAACATCTCCGACCAAAAGGTAGTGCAGCAGCTGCTTCAGGCTGAGTCCCAGTTTTCCGAAAATACCAAACACCAGAAAATAGACCACCGTGGCAAGCACATAGGACAGGTAGACCTTTTGGATCCTTCTTTTCATGTACACAGGCCAGGAGGGCAGCTTGCTTTCGTTGATCTGGAAGGAGAGCTTGACCGCGCCGCAGAACAGAAACGCGGGGACGACGTACGCGGCGATCTGCCACGGGAAAAAGACGGCGGCAAACTGCCACGACTGCTTCTGCAGGGCAACGACGGAGTAGGACAGAACGTGGATCAAAATGACCGCCAGACAGCTGATGGCATTGAAATAATTCAGTTCCTCGTGTTTCTCTTGCTTCATCATGCAAAACGCCTCCAAATCAGAATTCAGTGAGCCGCATACACGTAATGGAAATAGGTAATATGTAATAGGGAATAGGTGATAGTGAAGAGTGAATAGTAAATGGGGAAGAAAGGATCGTTTTACCCTTTCATATTTGCTTTCGTCGTATTGATCGACGCAATCAGCAGCTTCTTGATCTCAATACAATCGTTCAGAATAGACGGATCGGAATAAAAGCCGCTTTCGATCCGCAGTTCCAACCAATACTCACTCTCGGAGCATTCCTTTAGCGCAATTTGGAGTTTGGCGGCAAAATCAGCTCTGCCGTGCGCGTAAAACGCTTCCCGGATATTCGCGCCGATGGAGGTGCCGGATCGAATCAGCTGATTCGTCAGAATAGACTCTCTGTGTTCTCTTTTCACTTCGTTGCAGACCTTAATGATCCGCAGGGCGAATGCCTTCGATTTGGTCAAAAGTGGACTGTCCATAAGATTTTCCTTTCATCCATCGGGGGTGCGTCTCTGCTTCTCTCTCGGACCTATTCACTCTTCACTATTACTTATTCCCTTCCAAAAATCGACGGGGAACGGGAGAGAATAGTGAAGAGTGAATAGTGAATAAGTGAATGCCAGGGGCATCTCTGCTTCTCTCTCGGACCTATTCACTCTTCACTATTACTTATTCCCTTCCAAAAATCGACGGGGAGCGGGAGGGAATAGTGAAGAGTGAATAGTGAAGAAGTAAAAATCGACGACGCGCAGATGCTCGTCGTCGATTTTTGGTGACCCGTACCGGATTCGAACCGATGTTAAAGGCGTGAGAGGCCTCTGTCTTAACCACTTGACCAACGGGCCGTATTGAAGGAATAGGGAATAGTGAAAAGTGAATAGGTATTAACTTATTCCTTTTTCACTATTCCCTATTACCTTATTTTGGTCCGCCCTCAGGGACTCGAACCCGGGACCCACTGATTAAGAGTCAGTTGCTCTACCAACTGAGCTAAGGGCGGATATGCGTTTCAGCCTGCTTATTATATGCGCCAAAACAGGATTTGTCAAGAAAAATCTGCTGCTTTTCAAATATTTCTGATTTCCTTTGCTTTTTTTCCCTTTCTATTGTATAATGTAGCGCGTTAGAATCGGAGGTGGAACCGTCATGATACTCTTTCCGCCCCGGAGCGTGATCCTCGCCCCCATGGCGGGCGTGACGGATTTCGCCTTCCGGGAGATCTGCGCGGGCCTGGGGACCGACGCCACGGTGACCGAGATGGTCTCCGCCAAGGCCCTGTGCTACGGCGACAAGAAAACCGCTTCCCTGCTCCGGCGCAACAAGGACGTCCGCTGCGGGGTGCAGATCTTCGGCAGTGAGCCGGAGTTTATGGCCCGAGGCGCACAGCTGGCGCTGGAGCTCAGCGGCTGCGATTACATCGACATCAACATGGGCTGCCCCATGCCCAAGATCGTCAACAACGGCGAGGGCTCCGCGCTGATGAAGGATCCCGCCCTGGCCGGACGGATCGTCCGGGCCGTCCGGGACGCGGTGGACGTACCCGTCACCGTGAAGACCCGCAAGGGCTGGGACAAGGGCCACGTGAACGTGGTGGAGCTGGCGAAGATCCTGGAGGACAACGGGGCCTCGGCCATCACCGTCCACGGGCGCACCAAGACCATGCTCTACTCCGGCGTGGCGGACTGGAACGTGATCGCCCAAGTGAAGCAGGCTGTCCATATTCCCGTCATCGCCAACGGCGACGTGATCTCCCCCGAGGCGGCCCTGCGCTGCCTCAACTGGACCGGGGCCGACGGGGTGATGGTGGGCCGGGCCGCCTTCGGAGATCCCTGGCTGTTCCAGCAGATCCGGGCGGCCCTGGACGGCAAGCCCGTTCCGGAACGGCCCCCCCTGGCCCGGCGGATGGAGCTGGCCCTGAGGCAGATGGAGCTGGCCCGGGAGGACAAAGGCGAACACATCGCCTGCCTGGAGGCCCGGAAGCAGCTGGCCTGGTATCTGCGGGGCGTCCGCTTCAGCAACTATTACAAGCAGCAGATCTCGCAGATCAAGACGATGGAGGATATCTATCGGGTGATCGGCGGAATCCGGAGGGACTTGGAATAATGGACGAAAAAAAGATCATCGAACAGGTGCTTGCCGGAGACAGCAACGCCTTCGGCACTCTGGTGGAGACCTACCAGGACAGGGTCTACAACCTGGCCCTGCGGATGTGCGGCAACCCGGACGACGCCTTTGACCTCTCCCAGGAGGCCTTCTTCCGGGCATGGCGGGGGCTCTCCGGCTTCCAGGGAGAGGCTGCCTTCTCCACCTGGCTGTTCCGGCTGACGGCCAACGTCTGCCTGGACTGGCTCCGGGCCAAAAAGCGGCGGCCCACCGTGTCCCTGACCGCGGTGGACGACGACGGCGAGGAGATCCAAATGGAGATCGCGGATCCCGGCAAGAGCCCCGAGGAGATCCTGGAGGCCGCCGAGGACCGGGAAGCGCTGGCAAAGGCCATGAATCAGCTGCCGGTGGAATACCGGCAGATCCTGACCATGCGGGCCATCAACGACATGAGCTACACGGAGATCGCCGATGCGCTGCAGCTTCGGGAGGGGACGGTAAAATCCCGGCTCTCCCGGGCGCGGCTGGCGCTGCGAAATCTTTTGGTCAAAAGCGGGAACAAATCGAATTCTGAAACGTCTATCTCTACAGGAAGGAGGGATCGGTCATGATCTGTGAAGAAGCAATGGTTTTGATGAGCGCCAAGCTTGACGCTGCGCTTTCCCCTGCCGAGGAGGAAGCGCTGGCGGCACATCTGGCCGCCTGTCCCGACTGTGCAAAGCTGATGCAGACCCTGCGCGGCCTGGATGAGCAGGTCGCCGAGCTGCGGGAGCCCGCTCCCGAGGGGCTCAAAAAGGGCGTGCTCTACCGCATCGACCAGGCCACCGGCAAGGCCAAGACGCCGCGCCGCAGATGGTTCGGCCCCGGGGCTGCCCTGGGCGCAGCAGCCGCTGTGCTCGTCCTTCTGGTTGGGCTGAAGCTCAGCCCCCTGATGAATATGAAAGCCAGCTCCGCGGCCGATAAGGCGTCGGAGATGAGGTATGATACCCCGGTCGCTACGAAAAATGCCATGGAAGCGCCGCAGGAAGCCGCGGAGGGCTTTGAACTCGCGCCGGGCGCCGCGTCCAACGGCATGAAGGGCATCAATTACTATGCCGTTTCCACCGAAAACGCCTCCCTTGACGGCGAATGGGAAATTATGCCGGAGGTGTCTGCCCGGCACAGATCCGTCACCCAGGCGGAGGAGACAGCCTGCAGCTCCCTCAGCAAGGCGGAAAACGCCGCCGTGCTGCTCTACACGGAGTTCACGCCGGAAAGCCTGTTCTCTCTGCTGGAGGCCGAGGAGCCCAAGCTCTACGAGCTGCTGTCCCAGCTGGAGCCCGAGACCCGGGACGGGCTGGTCTGCTACCGGACGAACTGCGGCACCGTGCTGGCCATCCAGGAGTGGCTGCTGACCCAGCTCCCCCGCAGCGATACGCCGGAGGATATCCCCGAAAACGCCCTGGCCGATCGCATGGAGGCCCTGGATCCGGGCAGCGCGAGCCTATACCGGATCATCAGCTGGCCCGCCGGAAAGCGCAGCATCCTCTGGCCGGAGTCCTGGCCCGGTGATTGGGCCGACCGGATGCGTACCGAAGAAAACTGGCGGCTGTTCTTCCCCGGCGAGAACTACGTCCCGAATTCGGAGAAGACCGCTTACCTGGTATTCCCCGAACAATAACACACAAGAACGGCAGGCGTCCGGGCGGGCGCCTGCCGTTCTTTTCCGATTGCCGCGTTACGGTGTTTCCTCCAAAAAGTACGTCGCCTCGGAGTCGGCTACGTTCAGAGCGAAGGCCAGGGGGAATTTGGCCAGGGCCTGGCCCACGGTGCGGGCGTCCTCCTCCCCGGAGAAGCCCATGTGGTAACGGATGGCAAAGGCCTCGTGGTCGGTGAGCTTCATATACTTCATGACCATCCAGACGGATTTCTCCCCGTGGCCGAAGGGGAACTCGTCCTCAAAGTTGTAGGTGGGCACCTTCTGCCAGGCCCCCCGCTCGTCCTTGACGTTGCGGAAGCCCGCCTTGTAGCAGCCGATCTTGCAAAGGTCGTGGAGCAGGGCCACGATGGCCACGCTCTCCTCGCTGTACTCCTCCCCAGTCAGGCCGTAGACCTGCTGAACCCGGGGCCGGGCCAGGTAGGCCCGAAGGCAGTCGTAGACGTTCAGACTGTGCTGGCACAGGCCCCCCGCCACAGCGGAGTGATAGCGGGCGCTGGCGGGCGCCTCGAAGAAATCGGACTGGAGCAGATAGTCCATCAGCTCCTCCGCACCCTCCCGGTGAATGTATTGGCGATAAATCGAAACAAAGCGTTCTTTGGGATCCATAGTCGTTCTCCTTACGGTTTTTTCCGGCAGCGGAGGCAGCGGAGGCATTTGCAGCAGGCGGCCGCAGAGCTCCGGCAGGGCGTGATCCGGGCTGGAATTCAGAAATACCACGCTGCCGGGGCCGGTCTCCCGCAGCAGGGAGCGTTCGGCCAGCTGGGAGCGGGTATTGCGGGCCGTGCCGTCGGCCCCGTCCAGCAGCTCCGTCTCCGGCGCCAGGACCCGGCGCAGGGCCGCCGCGGCGAAGGGATAGTGGGTACAGCCCAGGACCACGGCGTCCGCGCCGCCGTTGGCATAGGGCTCCAGCACTCGCCGGAGGTAGTCCTCCAGAGCGGGGCTGTCGGTCTCTCCCCGCTCCACGAACTCCACCAGCTCCGGGCAGGGCAGGCTGACGATCCGGCAGCGGCTTTCCATCCGCCGGGTCATGGCCGCAAATTTCTCTTCCCGCAGGGTGGTCTCGGTGGCCATGACCACCACCGTCCCGCCGGGGTGCCGGTCGGCGGCAGGCTTCAAGGCGGGCTCGATGCCAATGATGGGCAGCTCCGGCCAGGCGGCCCGCAGCGCCCCGATGGCGGCGGAGGTGGCGGTGTTGCAGGCGATGACCGCGGCCTTGAAATCGTATTCATTTTTCAGGCGGGTCAGGTTTTCCAGGGTCAGGCCCCGGATCTCCTCTGTGCTTCGGGGGCCGTAGGGGGCGTTGGCGGAGTCGCCGAAATAGATGAACTGCTCGTCCGACAGCTCCCGCACCAGGGAACGCAGGACGCTGACACCGCCCACACCGGAGTCAAAGACGACGATGGGCGAATTGCGATCCACGGAAAAGCCCCCCTTTCTGAAAGAATTGAAAGTTGAAAGTTGAGAATTGAAAATTACTGTGTTCTGCGGATATCCGGACACGTTAATTTGTATTTTACTCTGTTTTTTAGGAAATTGCAACCGATTTTTCCTTGTATTTTTATGATTGTTGTGATATGATGGTCGCCAGATCATTTTCAACTTTCCATTTTCAATTTTCAACTTGCACCGAGGTATATATTATGTCAACCCTACAACAAGAAATCTCCCGGCGGCGGACCTTTGCCATTATCTCCCACCCGGACGCCGGTAAAACCACCTTGACCGAAAAATTCCTGCTCTATGGCGGAGCCATCGCCCAGGCGGGGGCCGTCAAGGGCAAAAAGAATTCCCGTGCCGCCGTCTCCGACTGGATGGAGATCGAAAAGCAGCGCGGCATCTCCGTCACCTCCTCCGTGATGCAGTTCCAGTACGGCGGCTTCTGCATCAACATCCTGGACACCCCCGGCCACCAGGACTTTTCCGAGGACACCTACCGCACCCTGATGGCCGCCGACTCCGCCGTCATGGTCATCGACGGGGCCAAGGGCGTGGAGCCCCAGACCCGGAAGCTCTTCAAGGTTTGCGCCATGCGGCACATCCCCATCTTCACCTTTATCAACAAGATGGACCGGGAGGCCAAGGATCCCTTCGACCTGCTGGACGAGCTGGAACGGGAGCTGGGCATCGAGACCTGCGCCATGAACTGGCCCATCGGCTCCGGCAAGGAGTTCCGGGGGGTCTACGACCGACAGGGGGGCCAGCTGCTGCTGTTCTCCGGCCTCTCCGGCAAGAACAAGGCCGAAAAACAGGCCATCGACCTCTACGACGCGGCGCTGGACGAGATCCTGGGCAGCGAAAAGCACGCCAAGCTCATCGATGACGTGGAGCTGCTCTCCGCGGGCCGGGAGTTCAACATGGACGAGGTCCGGGCCGGTGAGCTGAGCCCCGTGTTCTTCGGCTCCGCCCTGAACAACTTCGGCATTGAGCCCTTCCTGGAAGAATTCCTGCGGATGACGCCCCCGCCCCTCTCCCGGACGGCGGACTGCGGCGTGATCGACGCCTTCTCCCCCGATTTCTCCGCCTTCGTCTTCAAGATCCAGGCCAACATGAACAAGGCCCACCGGGATCGGCTGGCCTTTATGCGGATCTGCTCCGGTCAATTCCAGCGGGACGCGGAATACTACCACGTCCAGGCGGGCAAGAAGATGCGGCTTTCCCAGCCCCAGCAGCTTATGGCCTCGGAGCGGGAGATCGTGGAGGAGGCCTATGCCGGCGACATCATCGGCGTCTTTGACCCGGGCATCTTCGCCATCGGCGACACCATCACCGTCCCCGGCAAGAAGTTCAAATTTGCCGGCATCCCCACCTTCGCCCCGGAGCACTTCTGCCGGGTGAGCCCAAAGGACACCATGAAGCGGAAGCAGTTCATCAAGGGCACCGAGCAGATCGCCCAGGAGGGCGCCATCCAGATCTTCAAGAAGCCGGACACCGGCATGGAGGAGGTCATCGTGGGCGTGGTGGGCACCCTGCAGTTCGACGTGTTCCAATACCGGATGCGGAGCGAGTACGGGGTGGAGCTGCGGATGGAGGGCCTGCCCTACGAGGAGCTGCGCTTCATCACCGCCAGCCCCGTGCCGGAGAAGGATCTGAACCTCTCCTCCGACGTGGAGCTGCTGGAGGACTACCGGGGCCGCAAGCTGCTGGTCTTCTCCTCCTTCTGGGCCATCGACTTTACCAAACGCAAGAACCCCGGGCTGGAGCTGGCCGAAACGGGAGAAAACTGATATGACACAGAAACGGCGCGCTGTTTTTTTGGCAGCGCGCCGTTTTCGTATGGATTTTTCAGTAGATCTCCACCGCTGTGCCGGTGGGAATATTGTCGTAGATCCAGGTGCAGTCCGCTTCCAGCATCCGCACGCAGCCGCCCGATGCGGGTTGGCCGATGGTTCCGTCATAGACGCTCCCGTTGTAGGAGATGGGGATGGAGTGGAAGCCCCGGGCCTCATCGAACACGGAAACGTGGTGGACGTAGAAATAGTCGTAGGTCCACCGGGCGGTTCGGTACCGGATCTCAACGGATTCCACCGGCGTGGGGCTGGTGTTCAGGCCGGAGGCGCAGGGGAAGCAGCGGATCAGCTTCCAGTGGCCCCAATAGCCCTCGAACACGTTGATCTTTTGCGTGTAGAGGCTGACCCAGATCAAATAGCCGGTGGAGCTGGAGCAGTACTTCACATGGTTAACATAATATTCCTTTGCCTCCCGGGAGTAGTCCGAGGTGGTGTAATAGTTTCCGGAGTAGATGGACAGGGCGCTGTAGGACACCCAGCCCACGGTACCGTTGGAAAGCTGCACCCTGGCGCCGGTGGACTTGGAGGTCTTGAGAAGGGTCACCACCGTCCCGGCGGGCACGGTCTGCATGGCGCCGCTGAAGGTTCTGGCGCTGATGTTGTAGCCGCTGTAGAGGGTGGCGGCGTATCTGAGGGACGCCTGCACGGACTGCGTGCGGATGGTGGCGGCCTCGGCGGCGACCCAGGCGGCAGTGTTCACCTTGTTCTCGTAGACGAAGGTCTCATCCTCCGAGCTCAGCACAAAGCGGACGGGCACCTCCCCACGGCCGGAGGAAAGGGCTGCGGAGAAATCCGAGGCCACAACGGTATACATTCCTTCCTCAAGCAGCTTGGTGGTTTCTCCCCGCTTGACCCCGTCGATGTACCAGGTCAGCGTGCCGCCCCGGGGAGCGGGAGGCAGGTTGGTCAGATACAGGCCCACGTTGATCCATGTGGCGTTCGGCTTGGGGATATCGCTGTCAGAGCGTGTCGCCACCAGATCCGAGAGCGTGGGCACGATGCGGCTGTTGCACACGCCGGCCTCGCAGAACAGATACAGGCCCTTGCCGTAGACGTTGACCTCCTCCGCCCGGCCCTTGCCGCCGACCAGGCAGTCCCGGCCATAGACGTTCACGACGCCCACCGTACCATCCAGCACAACGCCGGCCACGGTGCCGCCCTCGTAGACGTTGACGGCGCCCGCATGGGAGCCCGCGTGAACGGTGAAGGCGTAATAGTTTTCCACGCAGTTGACACTGCCGTAAAGCTCCGTCCGCGTCAAAACGGTGAGGGTGTTCACGCCGCTGTCAGCGTAGAGCTTGCAGGTGCCGCAGATCACCAGATCTTCAATGCTGCAGCCGCTCAGCTCCAGGCGGATCCTTCTGGTGCTGTGCAGGATGAGCCGCCCCCGGACAGTCACGTTTTCCAGCCGCAGCGTTTCGGCATTGCAGCTCAGCAGCAGATCTCCGTTGATCACAGTGCCGGCGGGGATCGCAGCCGCTGTCAGCGCGTAGCAGCCCGTCCCGCTCTGGGCGGGGAGCTCCTGGCCGAAGCCATCCAGCGACCGGTAGAGCATCTGCGCCAGCTCCCGCCGGGTGAGCATGGCCTTGGGCTCCAGGCCCACGTTGGTGCCGGAGACCAGCCTGGCTTCGATCATCGCGGAGAAGTATTTGGCCGACCAGCCGCTGACGTCGTTCCAATCGGCGAAGCGGTAGATGTTTTTGCGATCCCGCCCGTTGATGCCGAAGACCCGCGCCAGCACGGTCACAGCCTGCTCCCGGGTAACCAGCGCGTTGGGCGACATCGTCGTATCGGAGGTGCCGCTGAACAGGCCCAGGGCTACCGCCCGGGAGAAATAGTCGTAGTACCACCCCTCGGGGTCGAGATCCGTGTAGGCGGAGAGGTCCGCTCTGGCCTCGCTGCCCAGGAAGCGCATGATGACGGCAGCCAATTCCGCCCGGGTGAGCGCACTCTGGGGGCACAGCCCTGCGTCGCCGCGGCCTTTCAGCAGGCCGGTACGCACGGCAAAGACCAGCGCGTTTCTGGACCAATCGTCCGCGATCCCGTAGGCCTCGATGATCTCCTCGTCCGTCCATTCGGACAGCGGCTTTTCGTCGGGCTCCTCCGGCGTATCCGGGTCCGTGGGCTCCTCCGGAGCCTCACCGCCTTCGCTGGGTCCCGTTTCCGCCGGGGGCTCTGTTTCCACCGGGGGTTCCGTCTCCTCGTTCCCTGCGATCTCCGCAGGCGTCGAGGGTTCCACGGCAGGGATCTCCCCATAATGAGCGCGGGCAGATGGCGCGGCAAAAACAGGGGCGGAGAGCGCCAGCGCAGCCGCCAGAAGCAGGGCGATCCAACGCAGTGCAGGGCGAAGCTTCATTTCAACTCCTCCTATGATTCCGTTTTCTTTCCTGTATATAGAATACAGTATCGGGGGGTGAATTGCAAGGTTTTTTCCGCCGCACGGTGCGGTTTTTACGCATTATGCGATGCATTTTGCATGATGCATTACAGTCTTTCCAGCAGCTCCAGCGCCGGGAGCGCCCGGCCGTCGTAGTCGAACAGGCCCTGGTTGGCCCACTCGTTGCCGCCGGGGCCCTTTTCGTGGATATAGGCCAGGCCCGCGGGCTTGGTCCACTCCGCCCCGGGGACGGGGAGCCAGGCGGGCTCCCACCAGATCAGACCCCGGCCCAGGCCGCCGGGCACGGAGCGGATCACCGCCCAGAGCTCCCGGAGGAAGTCCGCCTGGCCCGCCGGGGTGGCGGGGTAGGGCACACAGGCGGCGGTCTTTTCGTTGGCCGCCAGACCCCGTTTTTGGTCGGGGCCCAGGCCCTCCCGCTCCCGGCAGTCCGCCAGAGTGAAGGCCATGGAGGTCTCCGCCACAATCATTGGTCTACCGTAACGCTCTGCCAGGTCGTGCAGATTGTGCCGCAAAGCCTCCAGGGAGCCGTGCCAGAAGGGATAGTAGCTCAGGCCGATGCAGTCGAAGTCCGCGCCGCCGTGGGCCAGATAGCTGTCGAACCAGCTCCGGTAGAGGGCGTTGTTGCCGCCGTTGTCCAGATGGAGCATCACCCGGGCCTCCGGGGCGGCCTCCCGCACGGCCCGGACTCCCGCGGACACAAAGCGGGCGATATTGGCCCAGTTTGGAACCTTGCCCAGGGGCCAGAGCAGGCCGTTGGACAGCTCGTTGCCCGGGGCGACCATGGCGGGCAGGAGCTCCGCCTCCCCCAGGGTCGTCAGCGTCTCGCGGGTGAAGTGGTAGACCGCCCGCTCCAGGCCGTCGGCGTCCAGGGACGCCCAGGCCTTGGGGGGGTACTGCTTGCCGGGATCCGCCCAGAAGTCGGAGTAGTGGAAGTCCAGCAGCCAGGGCAGGCCCAGGGCCTTACAGCGCCGGGCCAGGGCCATGACCCGGGGCAGATCGTTGGTCCCCGCGCCGTAGGGGTTGCCCGCGGCGTCATAGGGGTCGTTCCAGAGCCGCAGCCGGATCAGATTGACGCCGCGGCGCTGCAGGATCAAGAGGGCGTCTTCTGGCAGGGAGCCCCCCTCATCCGCCCCAGTGTGCGCACTGGGGCACCTTCCCCCCAGGGGGAAGGCTTTTCCCGGTGCCTGGTAACTGGCGGCCGGTGACTCGTCGTAGAACCTGCCCCTGCCTTCCTCTACATCCAGCAATGAAGAAATGTCCGCGCCTTTGATCATCGCGTCATCGCCTTTGATCATATCCCTCACTCCTCAAAGGTAAAGCGCTCGTACATGGCGCCGTAGCGGAAGCGGGCCAGCTCGTTTTTCGCCAGGACGTCCGCCTCATTGCCCCGGTATTGGCAGCGCAGGCAGTAGAATTCGTCCTTTTCCCGGTCGTAGAACATATCCATGTCGATATCCCGCATAAAGCAGGACGGGCAGCGGTAGTTCAGTCTGCCCTTTCCAGATTGAGCCATGTGGTAAAGACCTCCCCTTCTTTGAGTTTGCGTTCCCAGCCGAGGGTGAACATGGGGCTGAACGCATAGCCCTCCCGGATGAAGCCGATCTTATCCCGGCCGTTGGCCAGCATGGAGACCCGGGTCTTGATGGGCGGGATGGTGCAGGACACCGCCTCCGCCCCGGCCACCGCGGCCTCCCGGCACTTGTATTCGTAGGGGATGGTCACGGAATCCGCCTCCCCTGCCTCGATCTGCAGGGTCAGCGCGGACATATCCTCCGTGTACTCCGTGGTACCGTAGCAGGCCGTCATATACTCCTTTATCGTGACCGCCGCGTCCGGCTGGGACACGGACAGGAGCTTCCTGTCATAGCGGATGCAGGAGCTGCCCTCCGAGAAGGTGATAACGGTTTGAAGCCGGACGCGAAGATCACGGAATACGATCTCCACCGGGTCCAGGGTCAGGATCCGATCCTCCCCCTCCCGGGAGAACTTCGCCTTGGTGCGGCAGAGGCAGAGGTCCACCTCTTCCCCGTTCCAGCAGAGCTTGGCGGAGCGGACGGTGCCCTCCCCGGCGTAGTGGGTGAAGTAGCCCGCCCGGTATTTCTCCTGGATCAAGAAGGGATAGCTGGCGTCCTGGACGTGGGGGGTGCCAATGCCCACGGGCCATTCCAGCTTGGCGGCATAGGGCCGCAGATCCACGATGGCCCCGCCCTGATCCATATTGACGCAGGCCCGCATATAGGGGTCGCAGTACCAGAACAGCTGCTTGTCGGAGCCGTAGAGGATATCCCGCCAGAGGGCGCACTCGGGGGTGGTGTAGTCCTTCTTTTGCCGGTAGTAGTCGGCAAATTCGGACATGGTCATATCCACCAGCTTGCCCTCGGCCTTCAGCTTGCCGTAGTAGGCGCAGCCGTCCTCGTAGGACTTGTAGAGCAGCTCGTAGGGCTGCTCCCAGCGGCCCATCTTGTTCATCCAGCCGGGGCCCACGAACATCATATTGTAGGCGTAGCCGTCGTTGTATTTGGCAAGGCTGCGGTATTGGTCGATCAGATTGTAGAGATAGGGGTACTCCCAGGTCTTGGTGTCGTAGATCATGCCCCGCAGCACGTTCTGGGGGTGGGTGCCGAAGTTGGAGCCGTTGCCGTCGTAGCAGGCCAGCAGATCCCGGCTCAGATGGGGGATGGCGACGATGCCGCTGTCCTCTTTTTCGTTGGCGGCGGGGGCGTGGGTGTTGGCCTTGGAGGGGATCCAGGGGGCCCAAGGGCCGCCGTCCATGAAGGTGTACCAGGAGTTGTTGCAGGTGTGGTAGGCCTTGGGGCCCTCCTCCCAGCAGGTGGCCACGGCGCACTTGACGGAGGGGTACTCCGCCTTGATAAAGTTAATCAGATCGGCGTCCATGTAGTAGGAGCCGGTGGATTCGGGGTAGAAGCCGAAGGCCTCATGGAACTTCCCGAACACGTCCCGGACGATGGACTTCTTATCCTCCATGGAGAACATCCAGATGCAGAAGTCCTTGGTCTTATACTTCTCCCGGAACTGCTCGCAGGGCAGGCCCAGCAGGGACAGGCCGATCTCGTCGCCGAACTCCGCGTGGTGCTGTTTTGCCAGCTCCACCGCCTCGGCGTTGAACAGGGAGGCGTAAGTCATCTGGATGGTGGTTTTGAGGCCGTATTTGTGGGCCAGGGCCTGTTGGGTCTTGAAGATATCCAGGCTCTCGGTGAGCAGGGCCTTCCGGCCCAGATCCTCTTCCCTGCCCTGGCCGGTGACCTTCTCGGCATATTCCGGAACCATCTCCGGCCGGTGGATGATGTTGACGATAAATTGATTGTGCATTGTATTCTCCATTTCTGCGTAGGGGGCGGCGTCCGCGACGCCCAGAACCTTATTGTTTCGGGCAGCTGCGGGCCGTCGGGGACGCCGCCCCCTACGGAATTTCAAAAACGGGGCCCCGTTCTGGGGCCCCGGAGCAGTTGTTCGGCTATCAGTCCAGCAGCAGGTTCTTCTCCGTCTCGGGATCGAAGAAGTGCATGACCTTGCCCTCGAAGGTGATATTCAGTGCGGAGCCGTAGACCATGCTCTTGCGTTGCTCGTTGGTCAGGCCGATGGTGGGCACACGGACGATCAGACGGGTCTCGTCCTCGGTGTAGACGTGGAGGTGGAGCTCGGAGCCCATCATTTCGTTGACCTCCAGTCGGGTGGGGATGCCGCCCTGCTGCGTCAGCGTGATATGCTCAGGCCGGACACCCAGCAGGATCTTGCCGGCGCGCACGTTGCGGCTGGCCAGCTCCCGGCCCTTCTCGCCGGTGACCTCGATCTTCGTGCCGAAGGGGTTGACATAATACTTGTCGCCCTCCCGGAGCAGCTCGCACTTGATGATATTCATCTTGGGCGCGCCGATGAACTCCGCCACAAAGAGGTTGGCGGGCATATCGAAGCACTCCGCAGGAGTGCCCACCTGCATGATGAAGCCGTCCTTCATAATGACGATCCGGTCGGCCAGGGTCATAGCCTCGGTCTGGTCGTGGGTGACGTAGATGAAGGTGGTGTTCAGCTTCTGGCGGAGCAGGATGATCTCAGCGCGCATCTGGTTGCGGAGCTTGGCGTCCAGGTTGGACAGGGGCTCGTCCATCAGAAAGACCTTGGATTCCCGAACCATGGCGCGGCCGATGGCCACACGCTGGCGCTGGCCGCCGGACAGGGCCCGGGGCTTCCGCATCAGATACTCGGTGATGCCCAGGATCTCCGCGGCCTTGGTGACCTTCTCGTAGATCAGATCCTCCGGCATTTTCTGGAGCCGGAGGGAGAAGGCGATGTTGTCATACACCGTCATATGGGGGTACAGAGCGTAGTTCTGGAAGACCATGGCGATGTTGCGATCCTTGGGCTGCAGATCGTTGACCACCACGCCGTCGATCTCCACGGTGCCCTCGCTGATCTCCTCCAGGCCCGCGATCATACGCAGGGTGGTGGACTTGCCGCAGCCGGAGGGGCCGACAAAGACCACAAACTCTTTATCCTTGATATCCAGGTCAAAGTCATGGACTGCCACGACCTTGTTGTCATAGATCTTCTTGACTTTCGTCAGTTTCACACTTGCCATATTATGATTCTCCTTTCCACTGCATGAACGCCGGATCAGCCCTTGACGGCGCCGCCGGTCACGCCCTCGACGTAATACTTTTGCAGGCACATGAACAGGACCGCGACGGGAACCGCGACGATCACGCCGCCGGCGCAGAACATGGTGTAACGCTGGTTGATCATATCCGGCGTCAGCCATTTCCACAAGCCGACAGCCACGTTCATACCCACAGGATCCTCAAAGGAGACGTACTTCGCAAACACGAAGTCGCCCCAGGGCGCCATGAAGGCGGTCAGGATCGTGTAGATCACGATGGGCTTTGCCAGCGGAAGAATGATCTTGTACAGCACCTGTGCGCGGGTCGCGCCGTCCACCCGGGCCGCCTCGTCCAGGGACTTGGGGATGGTGTCGAAGAAGCCCTTGGAGACGTAGTAGCCCATACCGGAGGACGCCACGTAGACAAGCACCAGGCCGGGGACGGCGTGGGACTCGGTGAGGCCCAGATCCTTCAGCACGCGGTAGAGGATGATCATGGTAAGCATTCCGGGGAACATACCGAGGATCAGCATAAACTTCATCAGGCTCTTACGGAGCTTGAAGCGGAAGCGGGAGAGGGTGTAGGACATACACAGAACGATGATGGTCTGGATCGCGGCAACAATCAAGGCAATGATAAAGGTGTTCAGATACCAGCGCTTGAAGTTGGAGTTCCACAGATCCACATAGTTTTGGAAGCCCCACTGCTTGGGGAGGATGTAGCCCACCGACCAGGTGGACTCGGTGCGGAAGGATTGCAGAACGATGCAGATAAAGGGGATCAGCCAGATAATGCTCATCAGCACCAGGATCACGTAGATGACGGTGTTGCTGATCCTGGCGGAGGCCTTCAGGCCCATATGCTGCTTTATGGCAGCCTGGGCTTCCATCTCTTGTTTCTTCATCACTGGAAATCCTCCTCGTTCTTAATGGAGGGCAGCACGTTGTAGACCACCAGGGAGATGATCGCCACCACGATAAAGACCAGGATACCGATGACGGAGGCCATGTAGTACTTTGTGCCGGTGGTGGTGGTGATCTTGAACAGCCAGGTAATCAGCAGATCCGTGTAGCCCACAGAGCCGGCGGCCGAGGATGCTGCGTTGTTGATGGGGTTGCCGCCGGTGAGCAGGTAGATGACGTTGAAATTGTTCATGTTTCCCGTAAAGCTGGTGAGCAGATACGGGCCGGTGATGAACAGCATATAGGGCAGGGTGATCTTGGAAAACTGCTTCCAGCCGCTGGCGCCGTCGATCTTTGCGGATTCGTAGAGGTCAGCGGGAATGTTCAGCAGAATGCCGGTGGCGATCAGCATCAGATAGGGAATGCCGATCCAGATGTTGATGATAATCACCATGACACGGGGCAGGAGGGCGTCGTGGGCCGTGCTGCCCCAGAAGTCAATGTTCTGGCTGATAAGACCCAGATCCATGAGCAGACCGTTGACGATGCCGTTCTTGTCAAACATCTTGGAGACGTACAGCAGGGAGATGAACTGGGGGATGGCGATGGTCAGAACAAGGATGGTTCTCCAGACCTTTTTCAGGCAGATGCCCTTCTTGTTGATCATCATGGCCACAAACATACCCAGGAAGTAGTTGGTGAAGGTGGCGAAGAAGGCCCAGATCAGCGTCCAGGTCAAAACCTCGCCGAAGGTGGCGGAGTAGACGCCGCCGCTTCCGTTCCAGGAAAGCACGGTGTTGAAGTTTTCCAGCCCCACCCATGTAAAGAGGGCGTTAAAGTAGCCGTCGTTAGAGCCGCTGTAATTGGTAAAGGCCACCAGGATCATAAAGACGATGGGCATGACCGTGAAGATCAGAATGCCCGTCATCGGCAGAGCCAGGAGGGTCTTGTGGAAGTTGTCGTCCACCAGGGCGCGCAGGTCGTCCTTGCCGCTCTTGAGCGGCTTTCCGGATTTCAGAATCTGCTCAGCGATCTTATTCTGTCTGACGTTCACCCGCCAGGTGTAGAGAAAGGCCACGATGAAGAACAGGGTCAGCACGCCGTAGAGCAGGATCTTGAAGGAGTTGTCGCCGTACTCCGTGGTATGGGTATCCAGAACCGCGTTGTAGACCTCGTGGGGGCCCACCTTGCCGAGAGACGGCAGCATACTCAGCCATTTTGCGCCGGCGAAGATCATGTAGAAGATGAACACGCCCTCAAACAGCAGGAACAGCAGGCCCCGCAGGATCTGGCCCCGGGCGATGTTGCCGAAGCCCATAAAGAGATAAGACAGCTTGGTTTTCCAATCGCCGTTGACGAAGGTGTTGAAGATGTCGGCAAACTCCAGGCCGATGGACTTAAAGAAGTTCACGATCGCCCGGACGATGCCCAACGCGCCGTTTTTCAGCGCACGAGGGATGGCACAGAAAAAGGCAGCGATTTTATAGAGAAGCTTCCGCCCCTTTGACAGGCGGAGATACTCCATGTCCGTGTATCTTTTCATGGCATAGCCCCTTCTTATAAAGAAATGGTTGGAGCCAAGAACGCTTGACTCCAACCAAATCCGATTATTGAATCAGTTCCAGTTAAAGTTCAACCTTCTGATTCTTGTGTGCGGGATCAGCCGACCTTCTCGAGGGTGATCTCGTTGGTGGTGGTGTTGATGGTGACCTTGTAGGTGCCGGCCTCCACAAAGACGATGTTGTTGTCAGGGTTGTCAGCGCCGAGATCCTTGGCCAGCTCCTTGCCGGTGGTGATCTGCGCGTAGCCCTTATCGGACTCCCACTTGCCGTTGTTGACGATACGGCCGCCCATGTAGTCGCTCTCGGGAACCTCGAGGGTCAGAGACAGGACGTCGCCGTCGCCGGACAGCATGTAGGTGTCTTCCACAGCAGCGTTGTTCCAGCCGTTCCAAGCGCCCACGAAGAGCAGGCCGGGCTTCAGGTTCTTCAGCAGCTCAATGCCGTCGTGATAGGTCTTCAGAGCATCCTTCAGCGCAGCCTCGTCGCCGGTTTCCTTGGTGACGGAGGACAGAGCGGCAGCCAGGTTCCACCAGCCGTCGGGGACGTTCTGCACCACAGCGCGCTTCGCCTGCTCGGCAACAGCGGCCAGGACGGGGTCGTTCTGAACAGCGTCAGACTTCATGGCATCCAGGTTGGAGGGGCCCCAGCCGACGGTGGAGAAGCGCTCGGTCTGCGCCTCGGCGCCGGTGAGGTACTGAGCCAGCTTGTGCAGGGCAGCAGCCTTGACAGCGTCGCTCTGGGGCTTGACGCCGACCATCTTGTAGCCCATGAAGGAGCCGAGCTCGTAATCCTTGCCGTCAACCGTGAACTTGGGCAGGGCAGCAACGCCCATCTTGTCGCCCAGGATGGACTTGGCCGTGCCGGAGTCCCAGGTACCGCTGACGACCACGGCAGCGCCGTTGTCGAACTCAGCAGCATTGCTCTTGGAGTCGAACTTGGGGGAAGACATGACCTTGTTCATGCCCTTCATGGCGATCAGACCTTCGGCGCTGTCGAAGGTGTCGTTGACGACCCAGTGGCCGTCCTTGTCGGTGGCCCAGTCAGAGGTGCAGCCTGCGCCGAAGAAGAAGGAAGCCAGGTACCAGCCGTTGCCCAGGTCGAAGCAGAGCTGCTTGTCAGCGGCTTCGCAGTCGGCAATGATCTTATCCAGGCTGGTGGGGTCGGTGATGACGGTCTTGTCGTAGTACATGAAGTAGGTGTTGTCCGCGGTCATGGGGTAGGCGTAGATCTCACCGTTGATGGTGGCAGCCTTGACGGAACCGGCATCGTTGTTCTTGGTGACGAACTCGGAAGCCTGGGTGCCCAGCTTGGACAGAGCGCCAGCCTGGACAAGGCGGGCAAACTGGTCGTCAGCGAAGCAGAACAGGTCGCCGCCGGCGTCCACGTCGGTGATCATCTGGGTGGCAGCATCGCCCTCGCCCACGTTCTGGACGGTGGCCTTGATCACGATGCCGTCGGTGTTCTTGGCGTTGAAATCGTCGATCTGCTTCTTCATCAGCTCAACGACGTTCTCCGCGCACCAGACCTTAATCTCATAGGTGCCGGCAAGCTCATTGCCGGAGCCGGGATTGTTGGCCTCGGTTTCGGGGGTCTTGCCGCCCTCGGTGTTAGCCTTCGTGTCGTCGGTCTTGTTGGAGCAGGCAGCGAGCGCAAAGACCATCACAACCGCGAGCAGCAGTGCGAGAATTCTTTTGAGTTTCATTGTTTTATCCTCCTTGAATGGATGATTTGCTCCGGGGGACCGGAGCAGTTTGGATGTGGGGGATCCCCCCTGCCATCGGTGCTATTATACTACTTTTCTTTCGGGTTGTCTATCTGTTATTTTTATATTTTTTTATAAATTTGTGAATAATTTGTAAATCAAAGGGGATTTTTATTGAATTATCCCGAATAAACATTCTATCTTCTTGTGACGGAGGCGTCGTCGATCTTGCCCCAGGCGCCGGCGTTGGGCGCCTTGACATAGATCCCCACCGTGAGGGTCTGCCCCTGGGTGTACGCGATCCCCGGGACCTCCCCCAGGTGCCATTCGTTCCAGACGGTGATCTCCATCGGGGCTGTGGCGACGATCTCTCCGTCCAGCTTGGCATAGGCATAGACCTCCGCCACGCCGCAGTCGCCGCCCATGATCCAGATGCGGAAATCGTAGGTGCCGCTCTCCAGGCCCTCCGGGGTCTGCTCCAGCGTAAACTCCGCCTTGCCGGAATCCGGCGACCAGAAGTGATAGTGCCATTCGCCGGTGCGGGAGTCGCCGGGCTTCTGTTCGATCCGCAGCTCCTTGCAGCCGCCCAGGTTCTCCGCCACCCAGGGCGCAGCGCTGCCCTCCTCAAAGGAGGGATTTTTCAGCAGGTTCACGCCCTCCACCGTCAGCCGGAGCAGCGCCTCCATGCCATCCGCCGTGCCGGTGATCTCGTGGCTGCCCGGGACGGCCAGCCAGCCCTCCAGGGTCTCCGGCGTCAGGTTCCAGGTCACCTCCACCGGTCGGCGGCTGTTGTCGGTCATGATGGCGTTCACCGTCCCGGGCAGGGCAAAGGCGTCGCCCACCGTCACCCGGGCGCTGAGCTCCTCCAGCGCCTGGATCTCCAGGGCCACCTCGCTGTTGCCGTAGCGGATCAGATTGAAGGCCATCAGGCTGTCCAGGGCCTTGCCCTGGGGGTCGAAGAAGCTCTGGTTGTCCACGGCGCAGCCGCCGTACCACTTGCCCGCGTCGTCGGGGTCGTATTCCGCAGCGTAGGAGGAAGCCCAGCCGGAGCCGAACTGCTCCCAGAGCCTCTGGTTCTCCTCCTTCGTGGCCCCGCCCACGCCGATCCAGGTGCCCTCCCAGTAGCAGACGCCGATGCCGCCGGCGTCCTGCACGGCCTGGGTCACGTCCCGGAGGCTGTTCACCTGCCCCTGCTGGGAGAAGGGATAGGGCTTGTTGACGGCGCTCTCGTCGGAGATGGTGTTGGCGGAGAAGTCAAAGTCCTCCCCCGTCCAGGCGTAGGAGGTCTCCAGCACCATCACGTCCTTGCCGGTGCTGCTGCGTACCTGGGCCAGGGTCCTGGTGAGATTTTCCAGGCTGCCGTGCCAGTAGGGGTAGTAGGACGAGCCGAAGACGTCGTAATCCAGCCCGTAGATCTTCAGATTGGTGGCGTAGGTGTTGTAGTTTCCGTTCTCCGGGTTGGCGAAGTGTACCGCCACCTTTGCCGCGGGATAGACCTCCCGCACAGCCCGGGAGCCGGCGGCCATCAAGCTGACGATGGCGGACCATTCGCGCTCTCCGCAGAGGGCGCCGTTGGTCTCGTTGCCCACCTGGACCATGCCCACCTCCACCCCCGCGTTGCGAAGGGTCATCAGTACGTCGTGGGTGTAGGCATACAGGGCGGCGGCCTTGGTGTCCAGGTCATAATCGGCCCAGGCCTTGGGGACCATCTGCTTGCCCGGATCGGCCCAGAAGTCGGAGTAGTGGAAGTCCACCAGCAGCTTCATGCCGTATTTCGCGGCCCGCTTTCCGATCTCCAGGGCGGTGTCCACATTGCAGTTGCCGCCGCCGTAGCCGCGGCCCTCGGCGTCGAAGGGGTCGTTCCAGACCCGGACGCGGATGGTGTTGACCCCGTTGGCGGCCAGGATCTCGAACACGTCCCGCTCCTGTCCGTCCCGGTCATAGTATTTCACGCCGGAGGCCTCCAGCGCCGGGATCTGGGAGGCGTCCATGCCGAAGATAAAGTCGTCGGGAAGGCCCTCTACAGCCTTGACGTAGAGCGGGCAGCCGCGCAGCGCCCCCTTGGGGGCCACGTCGGTTTTTTCGATCACAGCAGGCGTATCCAGCGGGGCCACGGAGGGTGCGATGGCGGAAGCTGCGGTGGTCTCCGGGACGGGCGCAGTGCTTTCGCCGGGGGGTTCCGGCGTCGAGCAGCCCGCCAGCAGCGCAGCTGCCAACAGGCAAATCAGCAATTTTTTCATGTTCATTTCCTTTCCATCGGCAGAGCGTAGGGGCTGGCGTCCTCGACAGCCCGAACGTATCAAAAAACGTATCAAAACAGGAGCGCCGCGGGGCGTCGAGGACGCCGCCCCCTACGGTGTCAGTCGATTCTCAAAAATGCCAGGGCCAACTCCCAGGCGGCGTTATCCTGCGCGCCGTAGTGCGGGCTGGCCGCGTCGATGCAAAGGTAGTAGGCCTCCGGCTCCGGATCCGGCAGGGGGGTGTACTGAATATAATCCATGGCGGGGCCGTGCTGGGTCGCAGGGTCGAAGGCCAGGATCCCCCAGGTCTTTCCCTCCCGGGTGTAGCCCGCCATTCCCTCCGGCAGGGTCAGAGGGGCCAGCTTCCCCGGGGTATCGGTCAATGCCGCCTCCAGGATCGAAGCCTTCATCAGATAGAGATCTCCCTCCAGCTCCGTGCCGAGGAAGTCATAGCCGAAGCTCCGCACCTGGATCATTTTGATCCCGGCGGGCAGGCACTCGTCCTCCAGCCGGAGGGCCAGGGGGCGCTGCTCCAGCGCATAGGCATCCACGCAGAGGATCAGCTTTTTATCCCTGGTGGTATCGCCCACAAAGGTATAGATCCAGGCCCAGAGCAGGGAGAGGATCAGCGCCCAGAAGACGAAGCGGTGCAGCTGGGCCCAGATGTTTTTAAGGATCCGCATGGCTCGCCTCCTCTTCCATCCGCTGCCAGGCCACCACGTAGCCGTGCACCGTATACAGGGTCAGACGCGGGCCCGCCCTGCGAAGCTCCTCCGCCCTGTCCACATGGACGCTGCACTCCACCGGCCCCTCGGCGGTCTCCACCCGGAGCTTGCGGAGGGTGACGCTGTTGCGGATCCGAACCTTCAGGGGCAGGATGGCGACCTGCCCGCTCAGCGATTCCCGGGGGCCGTCGGCCAGGTGCCTGGCGTGGGCCAGCTCCCGGCCCCCGTCCCGCACCACGTAGATGCCGAAGTAAATAATGATCCAGGCCGCGCCCACGCTGATGCAGATGCAGGCCAGAAGCATATCGTAGATGTTGTGGGTGTTGACCCGGCAGGTCAGCACCACGCAGACTGCCAGCGCCGCAGCGGCCAGCAGATACAGCAGTCCCTTGACCAGTCTGCGCCGCCGCGCCAGCCGTGCCAGCCGCTCCGGCGGATAGAGTTCTACGATGGGCATGGTATCACCCCCAGATAATAAGTAATAGTGAATAATGAATAGTGAATAGGTGTGGTGTTTTTCAAATCGCGATTTGAAAAACTGCAATTCAAAACTGACTTGACAGTTGGATTTCTATTCGATAAAATGAAACTATCCTGAATGGGAGGTATCTGGAATGAAAAAGACTGTTTCCATTTTCCTCACGCTTTTGCTTTTATTCGGCCCGCTGGCAGGGTGCGAGGCTTCCCCCGCTCCCGCTTCCGACACACCTGCCCAGTCCACAGGCGCGGCTGTGCAGACTACGGAGCCCCCTGCTCCCGCCGGGGAGCTGGCTGTTCCGGTTCCCGCCGGCGTCACAGCCGCCCGGGACAACAACCGGGTCTTCTATGAGATCTTCGTGGGTTCCTTCTCCGACTCTGACGGCGACGGGATCGGCGATCTGCGGGGCATCATCAACCGGATGGACTACCTCAACGACGGGGACGACAGCTCCGGCAAATCTCTGGGCATCGAGGGCATCTGGCTGACCCCCATCTTCCGCTCCGGCTCCTATCACAAATACGACGTCAACGACTATTACAACGTGGACGGGGCCTTCGGCACCCTGGACGATCTGCGGGAGCTGGTGGAGCTCTGCCACAGCCGGAACGTCAAGCTGATCCTGGATCTGCCCATCAACCACACCGGCAAATCCAACGCCTGGTTCACGGCCTTCCAGACCGCCCACCAGCAGCACGCCGTGGACGATCCCTACTACAATTTCTATTCCTTCTACACCCAGGGGGAGAGCGCGCCCGCGGGCCGCAAATTCAACTCCCTGTCCGGCACCGACGACTATTACGAGTGCAACTTCGACGGCGGTATGCCGGAGCTGAACTTTGACAGCCAGGACGTGCGCCAGGCCGTGCTGGACGTGGCGAAATTCTACCTGGAGCTGGGAGTGGACGGCTTCCGTTTCGACGCGGCCAAGTACGTCTATTTCGGCGACAACGCCGCCAGCGCGGAGTTCTGGAGCTGGTATCTGGGCGAGCTGCGGGCCATCAAGTCAGACATCTACACCGTGGGCGAGGTCTGGGACGGCGACGCCGTGACCTTTGCCTACTACCCTGCCATGAACTGCTTCGACTTCTCCACCTGTCTGGCCGAGGGCTATATCGCCGCTGCGGCCCAGAAGGGCGACGTGAACCGCTACACCGAATACGTGCAGAGCTATCTGGACACGGTGAAGGCCCTGCGCGGGGACGCGACTATCGTGCCCTTCCTGGCCAACCACGACACCGACCGGGCCGCGGGCTTCCTGCCCACCCGAACCGGCGCAGCCCAGATGGCGGCCAATCTGCTGATCCTGGGGCCCGGCTCCCCCTTCCTCTACTACGGGGAGGAGCTGGCCATGCGGGGCTCCCGAGCCGGAGCCAACACCGACGCCAACCGCCGTCTGGCCATGGTATGGGGGGACGGCGACACCGTCAAGGATCCCCAGGGCACCACCTATTCCACGGATCTGCGGGCCGACGGCAGCGCCGCGGAGCAGATGCTCCAGGCCGACAGCCTGTACAGCTACTACAAGCAGCTCATTCTGCTGCGTAAGGCCAATCCGGAGATCGCCGGGGGTGAATACAGCGCCCTGCGCTTCAACGCCACCAACGTGGGCGGCTTCACGGCCACGCTGGACGGCAAAAGCTGCCTGGTTCTCCACAACACCACCACCGAGCCCTTCAAAACAGACCTGGCAAACCGCGGCCTGGCCGACTACACCGTGATCAGCGGCTTCGTGGGCCTGGGCAGCGCCAGCCTGGAAGGGACTGTTCTGACCCTGGATGGGCAGACCAGCGTGGTGCTGCGCTGACTCACAGGAAGCGGATGCAGCCCTTGTGGGCGGAACGGCAGACCCTCAGCGCCGGGAAGCGCTCCCGCAGCTTGGCCGCCAGCATATCGCAGGCAGGATCCTCCGTCTCAAAGTGACCGGCGTCGATCAGGTTCAGCCCCAGGGTCGCCGCGTCGCAGAATTCGTGGTATTTGATATCCGCGGTGACGAAGGTGTCGCAGCCGGCGGCCAGCACCTTCGGCATGAACTCTCCGCAGGCGCCCCCGCCCACGGCCACCCGGCGGACAGGTCTGCCACCGTCCACCCAGCGCAGGCCGGGGCAGCGCAGCCGCTGCTTGACAAACCCGGCAAAGGCCGGGAGCTCCGTCTCCGAAAGCTCCCCCATGCGGATCAGTCCGGCGGTCTCGCCGTCCTCTAAAACGCTAATATTATGTAAACCAAGCTGCTCCGCCAGCAGGTCGTTGACGCCGCCGGGGGCGCAGTCCAGATTCGTATGCATGGAGATCACCGCGATCCCCTTTTCCAGGTAGCGCAGGTGCACTTCCGTCAGCGGGTCGGCGTCGGTGATGTGCTTGTCGCCGTGGAAGATGACCGGGTGATGGGTCACCACCAGCTGGCAGTCCAGCCGCTCCGCCTCCTCTGCCACGGCAGCCGTGGCATCCAAGGCCACCAAAACGCCCCGAACCGGGGCGTTTTTGCGTCCCAGCAGCAGGCCCACGTTGTCCCAGGACATCCTGCACGCCTCCGGCGCAAGGGTCCAGAGGTAATCTAAGACAGTTTTTACAGTCATGAGGTACTCCTTTCTCGGATGAAGTATCCGCATTTGCGGACATGAAGTATGCCTTGCGGCATATGAAGTATCTCCGTTGGAGATATGAAGTATGCGCTTCACGCATATTGCGGTATCTTTATATTCTGCGAATAAAAAGATGAAAAAGAAATTTAATTGGGAAGACTCTCCCGTTGTGTCAAATATGGCGAAGCCATACTTCATAAGCGAAGCGTCTTCATGTGCGAAGCACACTTCATATGCGAAGCATACTTCATAGCGCACCAAGCGAAGCTACTTCCTCCAGCGCGGCCCGGTAGTAGGCTGCGCGGGCCAGGTCGGCGGGGTCGGCGCTTTGGGTGATGCCGGAGACGGTCAGCTCCAGGGCGCGGCGGGTGCGGGCAAGGTAGTCCGCATACAGCGGGTCCCCCTCCCGCCGCAGGGCCGGAGAGACGTACTGCTCGCCGGGGCTGAGGGCACTCCCCTGCCCCGGCCGGACGGCCATGACCGAATAGAGAAAGCGGCCGTCCCGCACCAGGCGCTCCCGGTCGATGGCCCAGCTCCGCTCCCCCAGCCAGCGGCGCAGATCGTTGGCCGCGGACTGGGGCTGAAGGATCAGCCTACAGGGCCCGCCCTCCAGCCAGGGGGCCTCCGCCAGGATCCGGGCGATCAGATCCCCGCCCATTCCCGCCAGAACCAGGACGTCAAAGGAGTTTGGCTCAAAATTATGTAAACCATCTGAGAGGACGAAGGTCATTCCGTGTGTCTGGGGCTCCGACGCGCCGGGACGCTCCCCCTCATCCGCCCCAGTGTGCGCACTGGGGCACCTTCCCCCCAGGGGGAAGGCTTTGGCCTCCGGGATCCCAAAGGCCATGGCGTTCGCCCGGGCGGATTCCAGGGGCTTTTTCCGGAGGTCGGCGGCGATCACGTGGCCGCAGCGGCCGTTCTGCAGCAGGTAGATCCCCAGGTAGCCGTGGTCTGTGCCCACGTCCGCCACAGTGCCGCAGGGGGGCACCAGCTCCGCGCAGCAGAGCAGGCGTTTTGAGATGGGTAATTTCATTGGCGCTCAGCTTCTCACTTTCTCCCACACACGGGGGCCGGGATGCCGCTCCCCTGCCGGGTCTTCGCTGTTATTCCAGGGGCTTATCCCCCTGGGACAGGTGGCGCAGCACACGGATCTGCAGGGGGATGGCGAGGCAGAGGGTCAGCACGTCGCTGGCAGGCTGGGCCAGCTCCAGGCCGGTCAGGCCAAAGAGCCGGGGCAGGAGCAGCACCAGCGGCACCAGAAAGAGCCCCTGCCGGGCCATGGCCAGGGTGGAGGCCGAGACCATCCAGCCCATGGTCTGCTGGGTCATATTGGAGGGCACCACCCAGCAGTTGACAAAAAAGGTGGCGCATTGGAAGCGCAGGATCACTGCGCCCAGCTCCTTGACCTTGGGCTGGGCGTCGGGAAAGAGCCCCACCACCCGGGGGGCCAGCAGCTCTCCCAGCACGATCACCAGCAGACACCAGCAGGCGACAGTCTTGACCAGGAACCAGAAGGCGGCCCGGACGCGGCTGTACTGCCCCGCCCCGTAGTTGAAGCCGCAGACCGGCTGGTAGCCCTGGCCGAGGCCGATGACCACATTGTTGACCAGCATCATGGTCTTGCTCACCAGGCCGAAGGCTGCGATCAGCGTCGCCCGGCCGATCTCGGGATCCATGGCGCCCACGTCACCCGCCGTGCGATTCAGCACCATCACGGCCACAGCGCCGCAGCCCTGGCGCAGCAGGGAGGGCAGCCCGCCCTGGACGATGTAGCCCAGGTTCTCCAGGGAGATCCGGACGCGACGGAAGGAAATGCGGAGGTTATCCCCCCGGAAGGTGCCGGCCAGCAGGACGCAGAAGCCCACGCTCTGGCTGACCGCCGTTGCCAGGGAAGCGCCCTGGGCCCCCATGCCCAGGGTGTGAATGAACAGCGGATCCAGCCCCACATTCAGCACCGCGCCGCTGACCACGCCGATCATGGCGTAGAAGGCGTTGCCCTGAAAGCGGAGCTGATTGTTCAGGCAGAAGGAGCCCGTCATCAGCGGGGCCGCGGCAAGGATCCAGCGCAAATAGTCCACCGTGGGCTTGACGAATTCCTCGTCCGCCCCCAGAAAGCGCGCGATCGGCGCGGTGAACAGCTCTCCCAGCAGCGTTACCAGCGCGCCCAGCGTCAGCGCCAAGACGAGGCCGGTCGCCGCCATCTCGGCGGCCTTGTCCACGTCGTGCCGGCCCAGGGCCCGGGAGATGAAATTGGAAGCGCCCTGGCCCACGAAAAAGCCCAGGGCCTGGATCAGCGCCATCACAGACAGGGAGACGGAGACTGCGGCAATGGCGCAGGTGCCCGCGTAGCCGCCGATGGAGCTGACGAAGTAGGTGTCCGCCACGTTATACAGGGCGGTCACCAGCATGGACGCAATGGTAGGCACGGCCAGCCGAAGCACCAGCCCCTGCACCGGAGCCGTGGTCATGCGGATGAATTTTTGCTGTCGAAGATCCGGTTTATTCTGATCCATGGTATTCTCACTTCACAAAAACAGGGACGCGAACTGCGCCCCTGTCTTCTCTTGTTTTCTTACTCGGCCTTGCCCTCGTCAAAGGCGTTCAGGTGCTTGAGGAACTCGTCCACGTCCACGCCGTGGACCATGCAGGCCTCCTCCACGGTCTCACCCCGGGAAGCGGGGCAGCCGAGGCAGTGCATACCGATCGCCATGAACAGCGGAGCGGTCTCCGGCGCGATGTCGAGCACGTCGCCGATGATAGTGTCTTTTTCGATCTTTGCCATTGTATTTTTCTCCTTTGGTGTTTATTTGCCTATCATTATAATGGGTATTTCCAAAAAATCAAGTATTATTCTGTTATTTGGCCGCAAATCCCTCAAAGATGATCAGATCCTTCTGCTGAACCAGAGGCCGGACGTCCTCCTGGGATCTCACGACCCACCAGAAGAACTGCGGCCCCCAGAGCTTCCGGCACAGGCCGGGGGCAAGGCAGTCGCGATCTTCAAATTTGTAGGCCACAAAGTCGGGCTTGGTGAGGAAGTTGCCCATCAGATTGGTCAGCAGGAAGCGCATGACCCAGTTGAGGGAGCAGCTCTTGTCCCGGAAGAAGTTCTCGGACAGCTGGCCCCGGACGATCTCGGGGCGGTGCTTCTTGAGCCAGAGCAGCACTCTGGGATCGAAGGACTCGATCATGAAGTTCAGCTCGGGATACTGGTTGAGCAGCATGGTGACCTTCCGGGTCAGCTCCACATGATTGCCGTTTTCCGGCTTCAGCTCGATCAGCAGCGGGGTCTTGCCGGAAAACAGAGGCAGGACCTCCTCCAGGAAGGGCACCTTCTCCCGGGTCCCCTCCAGGGTCAGCTGGCTCAGCACCTGGGTGGTCACCGCGCTGACGTTGGCGTTGGCGCCTGTGGTGCGCTTGAGGCTCTCATCGTGCATCACCACCAGGCTTCCGTCCCGGCTCAGGCGCACGTCCAGCTCCGCGCCGTAGCCGTTGTTGGCCGCCAGGCGGAAGGCCCGGGTGGAGTTCTCGGGGATCTCCGCGCGGATGGCGTGCAGGCCCCGGTGCGCGTAATGATAGCCGGCATATTTCCCGTAGAACCCGCCCTTGGGGCGGCGTCTGGCCTTCATGCTGAGGGCATAAAGGCACGCAAACAGGATGGCGATCAGATCCAAAATCAGGAGAAGCTTCATCGTTTAATCCTCCACATCCAGGGCCTCAAGGCCCTTTTTCGCGAGCGGCTTGTTATCGCCGTGCATAACGAAGAGCATGGTGCCGAAGGCCATCGCCGCAAACACGGCGGCGTAGGGGAAGAGCATGGTCATGCCGAACTGATCCATAAAGAAGCCGGAGATCATGGGCGTCACGGTCTGGGCCGCCATGGAGGCGGTGTAGTAGAAGCCGGTGTACTTGCCCACGTTGCCGCCCCGGCAGAGCTCCACCACCATGGGGAAGGAGTTCACGTTGATGGTGGCCCAGCCGATGCCGGCCAGGGCAAACATAGCGTTCATCAGCATGGTGGGGCTGTCCTCCCGGAGGAAACAGGCCACGCCGAAGGCCGCCGTCAGCATCACCACGCCCGCCAGGATGGTCTTTTTCCGGCCCACCCTGGAGGCCACCATGCCCACCGGCAGGTAGGAGAGGATGGCCGCCGCTTGGGCGATGATCAGGGTCAGGTTGTAGTCCTTGTGCAGAATATTGCTGGCGTAGACGGAATATTTGGAGGTCACGGCGTTGTAGCCCATGAACCACAGGACGATGGAGGCCAGCAGGAAGGCCAGGGACTTGCGCTCCTCCCGGCTGAGCTTCCGGGATCCGCTTCCGTCGCCGTCGTCCTCGTCGATGCCGTAGGTCTTGCTCTCCTGCCGCATTTTTTCCACCAGCTTGGGCTCCTTGACCTTCAGCATGAAGATCAGCAGGGCCAGCAGCATAATGCCCGCGATCACGGAGAAGTAGAGGGTGTAGCTCATAAGGGCGTTTTTCACGGCGCTGGTGGCGAAGACCATGCCCAGGCCCAGCACCAGGATACCGCCGGCGCTGCCCATGAGGTTGATGACGGCGTTGGCCTTGGAGCGCAGGGGCTTGATGGTCACGTCGGGCATCAGGGCCACAGCGGGGCTGCGGAAGGTGGCCATGGACACCAGCACGATCAGCAGCAGGAGCATGAAGAAGATCAGCGGCGCAGTGCCGTCCTTGGTCACGCTCCAGGCGTAGGCCTGCCGGGCCGGGACGACGTAGTTCGTATAGACGGGATTCGTAAACTCCTTGTCTGCCTTCCGCGACAGGGCGGAATCCGCTTCCTCCTGGCTTAGAGCGCCTTTTTCCACCAGAGATTTTAAGTCGTACTCCTCCCCGTAGGGAACACCGTTGACAAATCCGCCCTGTTCACCGTAAACCTCGCGGAAATCAAAGCGCAGCACCTTTCCGTTGGAGACCACGAGCTGTGCAGGAATCGTGGAAAACTCTTCTTCCGTGAACAACTCGGTGAGTACAAACTTTCTTCCATCCGGGGTCTGAAGCTGTGCGTTCTTTTCGTTCTGATAAATCTCAACCATTCCCGCAGGATCGTTGATTTTTGAAACCCTGTCGATCTGCTTGAGCTGCATATTGTCGGCAAAGGTCAGACCCACGAAGGCCACGGCAGCCACGATGGTGCCCACCAGGATAAAGGGCGTGCGGCGGCCCAGCCGATGGCGGCACTTATCGGAAAGCGCGCCGAACAGGGGCAGCATAAACAGGGCCAGGATGTTATCCAGGGCCATAACCACGCCGGAGGCCGTCTGGGACAGGCCGAACTTGTTGGTCAGGATCAGCGGAATGGTGTTGTCATAGGCCTGCCAGAACGCGCAAATCAGGAAAAAGGCAAAGCCGACGAAGATCGTGCGCTTGTTGTTTAGCTTCAAGTAGATCTCCCCTTCCCGGATTTCTCTATCTTATCATAGCACATGATCCTGGAAATTTCATCATTTATTTTTAGAAATTGACAGATTTCTTTTTGTGTATTACAATATTAGGCAATAGGGATCAGGCAATAGGCAATAGGCAATAGGAGACGGGGACGCGTAGGGACGGCACTCTGCCGTCCGCGCAGAGGGGCAAACATGGACGCTTTGGAGCGATTGATTCAAATACTGCCCGATTGGTTTGCCGCCCACCGGCGGGAGCTGCCCTGGCGGCAGGATCGGGAGCCCTACCACGTCTGGCTCTCGGAGATCATGCTCCAGCAGACCCGGGTGGAGGCTGTGAAGGGCTACTACGCCCGCTTCCTGGTGGCCGTGCCGGATATCCCCGCTCTGGCGGGGGCTGACCCGGAGCTGCTGCACAAGCTCTGGGAGGGCCTGGGCTACTATTCCCGGGTGCGGAATCTGCAAAAGGCCGCTCAGCTGGTGATGACAGCCCACGGGGGCGTCTTCCCCCGGGACTACGCGTCCGTCCGGGCCCTGCCCGGCATCGGCGACTACACCGCCGGGGCCATCTGCTCCATCTGCTTCGATCAGCCCACCCCCGCCGTGGACGGCAACGTGCTGCGGGTGCTGACCCGACTTACCGCCGACAGCCGCTGTGTGGACGAGCCCGCCGTGAAGCGGGATCTGGGGGCGCAGCTGGCTGCCCGCTACCCCGAGGCTGGGGCCGGGACCTTGACCCAGGCCCTGATGGAGCTGGGAGCCACGGTCTGCCTGCCCAACGGGGAGCCCCGCTGCGAGCTCTGCCCCGCCGCCGGCTTCTGCGCGGCCCGCGCCGCAGGAGCCTGGCAGAATTACCCCGTCCGGGGGTCGAAAAAAGCCCGGCGGGTGGAGCGGCTCACGGTTTTCGTCTTCTCCTGCGACGGGGCGCTGGCCCTGCGAAAGCGCAAAAACAACGGCCTGCTGGCAGGGCTCTGGGAGTTCCCCAACCTGCCCGGCTGCCTGGAGCCCCAGGAGGCGCTGGATCAGGCGGCAGCCTGGGGTCTGCGGCCCAGAGGGCTGGAAAAGCAGCTGGAGCGCACCCACATTTTCACCCACGTTCAATGGGAGATGCGTTGTTATTATGTAAACTGTTCGGCACAGGCCGAGGGCTTCACCTGGGCGGATGAAGCCGCCCTGGACGGGCGTTACGCCCTGCCAACAGCCTTCCGGATGTTTCGAAATCCGTAGGGACGGCACCCTGCCGTCCGCACCCGACGAAAAAACGGACGGCTGAGAGCCGTCCCTACACACCAAAGGACGAAAATCGGACGGCTGAGAGCCGTCCCTACACACCAAAGGAGGAATCACAAATGACAGGAAAGTACAGCGAGGATCAGATCATCCATCTGGAGTTTGACGACGGCACGGAGTTTGACTGCGGCATCATGGGCATCTTCGACGTGGAGGGCAAGGACTACATCGCCCTGGAAGCCCTGGACGGCTCCGAGGACGTGTACCTCTATGGCTACAAGCCCACCGAGGACGACTTCGAGCTGGAGGACATCGACGAGGAGACCTTTGAAAAGGTCGCCGCCGAATTTGAGAGTCTCAGCGACGAGCCGCTGTGACCGTAGCAGCACGGCGGGCCGGCTGTGGATCGATCCACAGCCGGCCCGCTTCGTATCAATGCAGTTTTTCCCGGATCAGATCGGCGATCTGCCGCATCCGATCCTCGGCAAAGGGATCCTCCAGGCCGCCCTGCTCCATGACCGTCTCCAGGAAGCTGTCGCTTTCCCGGGGCAGCATCTTGTTCCAACAGTCCAGGCCTGCGCCGCGCTTCTCGCTCTCCAGGGCGTAGATCTGGAAGGCCGCGTCGTTGGAGACGCAGTAGCTCACCACGTAGAAGGGGCGTTCGAAGAAGTGGGTCACGTCGAACCAGCTCTTGGCGTAGTAGTTCTCCATGCCCTCCTCAAAGTAGCCGTAGTCCTTGGACAGCTGCAGGGAAAGGGCCTCCAGCGCCTCCGTCGTCCACGCCTCCGCCGGCTTGGAAAAGACCTCGTGCTCAAATTCGGCAAAGCTGCCCTGCTGGGTGAAGGTATCCACAGTGTCCAGAAGCTTGTAGGCGGTCAGTTCCTCCCGGTAGTCCTCCGGGATGTAGAACAGCAGCAGGTATTCCATGCCCTGGGAGAAGACCTCCGCCAGGTCGTTGTTGTTCGTGGCGTCATAGTTGTACCAGGCGTCCACAAAGTGGCCGAACTCATGGCCGAAGGACAGGATATCGTCGCTGTAGCCGTAGGTCTTCACGAAGACAAAGGGGTTTTCGTAGCTGTAGAGGTAGCACTGATAGGAGATCGCGCCCTTCTTGTCAGAGACGTCGATGTCATAGAGCTCGTAGCGCTCCATGTCCTTGCTGGCGTTCCGGATCGTCCCGCCCATGGCCTTGGCAGCCGCGGTGATGGCCTCCAGATTTTCCGCCTCGTTGAGCTCGGTGTAGTACAGCTCCGCCCAGCGGCTGTTCAGCGAAAGCTCCCGGTAGAGGGGCGCCAGATCCGTGCGGATATGGGAGAGCATGGTCTCCGCCTGCTCCGGGCTGTATTCCCGGTTCAGCTCATAGGCGTAGGCGTAATCCTCATAGCTGTCCAGGCCCAGGTATTCCGCCTGCTTCTGCCGGACGTCCACCAGCCGCAGATAGATCTCCCCAAAGATGGGAGAATACTTGTCATAGTACAGATTCTGGATCTCGTTCCATTCCTCCGCGCTGATGCTGTCGTCCTCCTGCAGATCCATGTAGGAGCACTCCTTCCCCCGCCAGCTGACGGTGGGATAGGCGGAGACGCGGCGATATTCCGCCAGGATCTCGTTCTCCTGCTGCAGCAGCTCCCGAAAAGCAGGATCCAGCTGCGCCGTCTCCTGGCCCCGATAGCTGTCCACAGTCCAGCCGCCCCAGAATTCCTCGTCCAGCTGCTCACCCAACTCACTGTTGGCGGACGCGGAGCACAGCTCGTTGAACAGGCGATCCATCTCCGGCTCCTGATTCAAAAACCAATCGCTCTCATCCGCGTAATACGTGTCGGTAATGTCGTGATAATAGCGGAGCTCGGCCACCGTACGCATGGTATAGAACTCGTCATAGAGGTTGTAGCAGTCGTCTACACGGGAGATCGCCTGCTTCAGGCTCAGCTTGTTTTCGCTCAGATCCTTTATCAGCGCCTCATAGGCCTCTGTGATGGCGTCCATATCGGGGCGGGTATAGACGATCTCGGAAAACTTGGGCATATCCGCCGGTTCGGCCTCCTCCCTTTCGGAAGGCATTCTTTCCGTGCTGTCGGATCCGGACACCGCGCACCCCAAAAGAATGAGAAAAGCGATCACCATCATGATCAATCCGGTTCGCTGCATGGGCATAACCTCCTACGGTCGAAATCAGTCGCTTCGTGCTATTATACAACACAGTTCCGGATTCTGCAATCCCGGATTCCGGTTTTGCATGAATTTCCCAAAGCCGGGACATACTACCGGGTGAAATCGAATCACTCGGAGGACGGATATGCAGGGAAAGGTTGAGATCTGCGGGGTAAATACCGCGAAGCTGGGAACCTTGAAGCCCGGAGAGACAGAGGCGCTGCTGCGCCGGAGCAAGGCCGGAGACCGAGCCGCCCGGCAAAAGCTGATCGAGGGCAACCTAAGGCTGGTGCTCTCTGTAATCCAGCGTTTTTCGGGGCGGGGCGAGAACCCGGACGATCTGTTCCAGGTGGGCTGCGTGGGCCTGCTGAAGGCCATCAACAACTTTGACCCGGATCTGGACGTCAAATTTTCCACCTACGGCGTTCCGATGACGTAGGAAAGTGGAAACGACGAAAGGAGCTTCCACAATGGCAGAAAACCAGATATTACGTAAACCAGGTAAGACTACATCCGACGGAGCCGCCCGAAAGCGGGATCGGCAGACGGCGCTCTTCGTCCAGACATACCGGCAGCTTCGGCCCCGGAGCCGGGCGGACTACGACCGGCGGCGTCCGGCGGAGGCCGTGTGCGCCCGGACGGTCATGGGCTACAACGGTGTCCCCAGCTGGACGGCCCTGCTCCGCCTGCTGGGGCTGCCCCGCTGCCCAGCCCCGCCAAAGCCCCGCCCCCAGATCCATGTGGTGCAGGTACATCACGATATGACTCTGGAGAACGAGCGAAAGGAAGCCTGTTGGCGCAGGAAGTGGGACTGACCCCGTCCGAAAGCAGAAATCTCTGTTTTCTTTCTTTAAGCCTCTTGCCGTTTTGCGGAAAAACGTGTATGATGTACGGGACGGGCTGCGGCAAATCCGCAAGGAAATCGTTGCCGCGCCAAGGAGAAAAACACATGGTACGACCTATTATCAAGGACCCGATCTTTCTCGGGCGGAAATCCCGGGAGGCGACGGCAGAGGATCTTCCGATTGCCAAGGACCTGCTGGACACGCTGGAGGCCCACAAGGACAGCTGCGTGGGCATGGCGGCCAACATGATCGGCGAGGCAGTGCGGATCGTCGCCTTCGACAACGAGGGCAGCTATCTGGTGATGCTGAACCCGGAGATCGTCAAGTGCGCCGGGCAGTACGAGACCGAGGAGGGCTGCCTCTCCCTGGAGGGCGTCCGCAGGACGAAGCGCTTCCGCTCCATCAAGGTGCGCTACCAGACCGAGGCCCTGCAAACCCGGCTGAAAACCTTCACCGACTGGACGGCGCAGATCATCCAGCACGAGATCGACCACTGCAACGGGATCTTGATCTAATTTCATAAAGTTATAATTTTCCCTCCGTTAAAGTTTCGTTAAGGTTCATCGCTTAAGCTATGAGCAAGCAAGAACCCAAAACCACTTGAACGGAGGGAATTATGATGAAACAGAAGAAACTGCTTTGTGTCCTGCTGGCAGCGGCGATGATTTTCTCTCTGTTGGCAGGCTGTGCAACGAAGACGAGCGGCACGGAAGCCGCCGCGCAGAACAACGAAACGCAAAAGAACGAGAACAACGACACCCAGGACACGACAGCCAAGGCTTCCGCCGACACGGCAGCCGAGGCGCCCGCCGACGCAGCGCCGGGCGAAGCTCCGGACGGTTCCGCGCCGAGCGGCGATCCTCCCGGCGATCCCCCTGATGGAAACGGTGGCCCCGGCGGTACGCCTCCCGGCGATCCTCCTGACGGAAACGGCGGCCCCGGCGGTACGCCTCCCGGGGATCCCCCTGGCGGAAACGGCGGACCCGGCGGTACGCCTCCCGGTGGCGGCGGACCCGGCGGAAGCAGCGCGGACATTGACTACAGCGGCGCGGTGGAGATCAGCGCCGGAGATACCCAGGAGGGCCAGAGCTATGCCAGCACCACCGCCGACGAAAGCGCCCTGCTGATCACCACCTCGGACGCGGTCACGATCACGAACCCCACCGTCACCAAGTCCGGCGACTCCGACGGCGGCGACAGCTGCAACTTCTACGGGTTGAACGCCGCAGTCCTGGTCAAGGACGGCACGACCACCACCATCACCGGCGGCACCATCACCTCCGACGCCAGCGGGGCCAACGGCGTGTTCTGCTACGGCGGCAACGGCGGCCAGAACGGGGCCTCCGGCGACGGCACCACGCTTATCATCAAAAACACCAAGATCCGCACCACCGGCAGCGGCTCCGGCGGCATTATGACCACCGGCGGCGGCATCACCTACGCCTACGATCTGGACGTGGAGACCTCCGGCCAGTCCTCTGCCCCCATCCGAACCGACCGGGGCGGCGGCACGGTCTACGTCAGCGGCGGCAGCTACGTCTCCAATGGCCTGGGCTCCCCCGCGATCTACTCCACCGCGGAGATCCACGTAGAGAACGCGACGCTGATCTCCAATCTCTCCGAGGGCGTCTGCATCGAGGGAAAGAACTCCATCGAGCTGACGAACTGCGATCTGACCGCCGACAACACCAAGCGCAACAGCAACGCCAGCTTCCTGGACAGCATTATGATCTACCAGTCCATGTCCGGCGACGCTGACAGCGGCACGTCCGGCTTCACCATGACCGGCGGCAGCCTGACCAGCAAGAGCGGCCACGTCTTCCACGTGACCAACACCAACGCGGTCATCACCCTGCAGGGCGTCACCATCACCAACGAGGACGCAGACGGCATCCTGCTCTCGGTCTGTGACGACGGCTGGAGCGGCGCGGGCAACGTGGCGACCCTCAAGGCCATCGCCCAGACGCTGAGCGGCGCAATCAAGGTGGGCGACAATTCCACCCTGACCCTGGAGCTGACCGAGCGCTCCGCCTTAACCGGCTCCGTGGACGGCAGCATCACCAACGCCAAGGGCGAGACCGTCTCCACCGAGGTCGGCACCGTGTCCGTTACGCTGGACAGCAGCTCCACCTGGACTCTCACCGGCGACAGCTATATCACCGCGTTCAACGGCAGCGCCGCCAATGTCGTCGCAAACGGCTACACGCTCTACGTAAACGGCGTCGCGCTGAGCGGGACGAATTGAGCCTGAAAGAACCTCGCGTTTCATCAAAATATGTAAGCCACGGCCTCCGGGATTCTCTCCCGGGGGTCGTGTTATCGATCTTGAGAGAAAGCGAATAGTGTCGCAGAACCACAAGTCTGCATGAACCACGCCCAAATATCATTGGAAAACAGCGGGTGGATGATGGGAAGTAAATTCTCGGACTCCCCCGCTTTTTCATATTCGCCCCGGTCGTTTTGGATGAATGACAAAACGACCGGGGCTTTTTCTATTTCTTCAAGTTCTTTATCAAACAACACAGGAGGTACTCAAAATGTTGGAAGCCATCATTCTGAATGGCGATCATACCTTGGTCTGCGATCTCCCACATGATCCGTTGGAATTGCAGAACAAGCTCAACTCCATCGGCATCAGCCTGACTGCTGACCGCCTTCCGCTGGCTGACGAGGACGGCGCTATGATTCGCGTGAAGCTCTTTGCCAGCACCCCGGAGGAAGCGCACCTGCTTTCTCTGCTGACGCCGGAGCGGACGCTCTCCGACGCAAATCTGTCTGCGATCCTGCTTCACGAAGCCGAGGCAAATTTTCTCCCGCGTCTCAAGTGTGGGCTTCTCTCGGATTCCTACGAGACCCTGGATCGATTCATCGATACTGCCAAGGAGGAATTTACAGGAGAGCGGACCGAACAAGCCATACTGCCCGAGAGCCAGCCCGAGGATGAGACGAAAAACGATTCCGTTCTGGAGGAATACGAGCACAATCCCAATATCCGGCTGGTAGTTCGCTGCACCCATGACGGAAAGAAGGAAATGATCCCTCTGCCTCTCAATGATCCTCAGCTCTCGGCAGTATTCACTAAGCTCGACAACTACGGCGAGAATGCCTATAGCTTCGGAATCGAAGCAATCCGCTACCGCGGGTCGTGGCCGGGCCGCTTTGCCAAGGTGCTCCAGGACGAGGGTCTTTTCGCGCTCAATCTTCTCACGGCGTCCTTCCCCGCTATGGAGGAGGTCAATAAGCTGGAAGCCGTGGTGGAGTACGTTGAGGCCCATGCGGGGATGAATGTAGACGACAGCAAGACGATTATCGCTCTGGCAGATCATCTGGATGATTTCAACTTCTACCCCGGCTGTATGGATACGGAAGACGTCGGCAGAGAGTATATTTTCCAGAGCCAATACCTGCAACTCAGCTCAGAGCTGGAAGAATACTTCGATTATACCAGCTACGGCGACGATCTCCAGGACGAGCACCAGGGCGAGTTCGTTGACGGAGGCTACGTCTTCATGGAGGAGATGGTGCGGCTCGAGGACGTCCTCCGGGACTGCGAGGACATGGAGCTACAGTAGGACAGAAAGGAATGGACGCGAACAGCGTCGGAAAGGAAGAATCATGCCCAATCACGTACTGAACCTTCTCAGCTTCCAGGGCGACCCGGAAGCGATTGAGAGAATGAAGCAAGAAATTCAAAACGAGGAGAATGGACCCGGCTCCATCGACTTCAACAAGCTCATCCCCATGCCCCCGGAGCTGGCCATTGAATCCGGGAGCCGCACCCATGACGGTATCAAGCTGTACAACGATTTTCTGGAGATCTACAGGCTGGGCAAAGGTGAGGAAGTTGACTTGCTCACCATCCCCGAGGAAAGCGAGAAAGCCTTCCTCAGGCAGCGGAAGGATATCCCCGAGGCGACCTGGACGCTGGGCCGGGCCGCCTGCCGGAACATTCAGCAGTTTGGCTGTCCCACTTGGTATGAGTGGTGCAATCGCCATTGGGATACCAAGTGGAACGCCTACGATTTTATGAAAAGTCCGGATGTGCTGGGCTTCAACACCGCCTGGGCTGCGCCGCACCCCGTCATTCAAATGCTCTCTGAGCGGTATCCGGAGATCACCATTACCCACTCCTGGGCGGACGAGGACATTGGTCACAACTGTGGCCGCCGGGAATACCTTGCCGGAGAAATTACGGAGGAATACATCCCCGCAGACGGCAGGGACGCCTATGAGTTTTCTGCGGGTGTCCGAGATGAAGATCTGGCCGATTATGGTCTGGTCCTCAATGCGGATCAGACGAATTATATCTGGGCAGGCAGCGAATCGTTCTCCGACATGGAGTCAATTCAGGGCGAGCCCCTGGAAGAAGAAGGAATGGGAGGAATGCAGCTGTGAGCATCAAGGAAATCAAATTGAACGAGCTCCGCGGGCTGGGGGATCGGGATGGCCTAATCCTCCAGGGCTGCGGCGGCGACCTACAGGAATGGGTGGACGGAATCAACGACGTTCTGACCCAGGACGGGATTCTGCTGGACGGCACGCGCTTCTCTGACTGTGTGAGCTTCCGGTACGACAACCTGACCTGCCTGGTATTTCCCTTTGCCGAGGACGTCCATCTGAATATGGGAAAGCTGGCCATGTGGCGAATTGCGACCCATGGCAACTTTGGCGGGACCTGGCTTTCGGACTTCATTGACAACAATCTGGGGCAGGCCGTGCAGAAAGAAAAGCCGGACTGTGCGCTGATCGGCCAGGACGGGAACATCTTCAACCTCGTGGGGATCGCGGCCCGTACCCTCCGGGAAAACGATATGGCAGCAGAAGCCTCCGAAATGACGGAACGAATCACCCACGGCGCGGAAAGCTACGACCAGGCGCTGGGAATCATCGGAGAGTACGTCAACATCACGGGCCCAGCAGAGGACCTTGACGAAGGCCCTGTGCTGGAAGATTGACAAAGAAGGAGGAAACAATCGTGAACGAATGGGATCGCCTGCACAGACAGGCTGAACGCATGAAACAGGAATATCCCGCCGGAACCCGCATTGTGCTCCTGCACATGGGGAACGATCCCCACCCCGTAGCAGACGGGACGAGAGGCACGGTACAAGCTGTGGACGATATCGGCACCGTACATTGCAGCTTTGACAATGGCCGCAGCCTTGGAATAGTTCCCGGCGAGGATTCCTTCCGCAAGCTGACCGCGTTAGAAATCGAGCAGGAGGAGGCCCCCAGGCGGCTTGCGGATTTCCGGGCAGAAACCGCCCGGCTGTCCAAGGTCAGCGACGCGGAGAGTCTCTACACATCCCCGTATTTCCAGTGCGACCAGACCGGAGGCTATCCCGTCTCTCTGGTTGTCAACTGGGCGGAAAACAAGGCTTGGCTGGAGCTCAAAGATACCATGGCCGAGGAGGGCGAGGATCTGACCTCCTACGAGCAGGGCTGCGCCGATTGGGGCATCCGGGACTGCTGGGACGTGGAGGACTACAACGCCATGGTCATGTCCCTGGGAGAGGACGCCATGGACAACGCCACCATCTACGAGGACGAGGAGGAAGGGCTGGTGATGCAGGAATGATCCCGTGCCGCTGCCGTTCGCCCACTGTCAGCAAATCCACAATTAAAATCATAAGATAATCATTTGGGGCCGTTTTGTGTGCAAAACACGAAACGGCCCCGTTTCTCTGCCCGCACACAAGACGGCCTCCCCGAAAGGAGGTTCTTCTCTTTGCCGCCTTCTGTCAGCCCCATCAACTGGACCGGAAACAAGGGCTGTATCTACGAAACCATTTCCGCCTTTATGCCCCCGCACAGGGTCTACGTGGAGCCCTGCATGGGAAGTGCAGAGGTGTTTCTGCGAAAGCGCCCTGCGGAAAAGGAAATCATCAATGACTTCAATGGCGACCTGGTCAACTTTTTCCGGGTGCTCCAAAGCAACGAAAACCTTGTGTATCTGTTGGGAAAGCTGTGCCTGTCCTTCAATTCGGAAGAAATGTTTCAACAGCGCAGGGCGCTGTTGGCAAGCGTTCCGAACATTCTGGATGATGTGTATGAAACCGCTGAGATGATTCGGACGTTCACACCGGAGGAAATCGAGCAGGCCGCCGCGTTCTTTTCAAACCAGGTATTCAGCTTCTCTTCCACCGGAAAATCCTTCGCCATCGCCAAAAAGGACATGACCAAGCGCTTCCCCCGGCTGATCGCGGCCTGCAGCCGCCTGCGGGACGCCATTATCTTGCACCGGGACTATAAAGACGTGATAACCTACGCCGCCTGCCCAGGTGCCTTCATTCTGCTGGACCCGCCCTACAAGGGAACGGAGAAGATGTATCAGAAGTCCAGCTTTGACGAAGACGAGCATGCAAAGCTTTTCGCATTCATGAACGAGATCCACGTCAAGTTTCAGGGAGCCTGCAAGTTTCTCATTACTTACAACAACGATGCGTACATCCGCTCCCTTGCAGAAAAGTACGGCTTCGACACCTACGTTCAGAGCCGACTCCACAACATGGCCCAAAGCTCCAATCCCGGCGCGATGTTCGAGGAGCTGCTCATCGCCAACTACGACCTCATGAAGCAGGCCGTAGACAACCATCATCAGCTGGCCAACGAAAACAGCCAGCTGTCTTTGTTCGATTACATCTGCGACTACTGATAGGAGGAAGAAAATGTTTGATCTTCATATTACCCTGACCCACGATCTGCCCGACGAGCAGGCAGATGCCCTCGGAATCAGCGAGGAGAGCCGTTTCGACACCTACTATGAAGACGGCAAGCTGTATATCCGCCTTTTGACCGAGGAGGAGGCGGACGAGCTGGACAGCTTCTGCCCGGTGACGGATGCCGTCTGTACCGACAACTGTGAGACCTGCCCCCTGCGGGCCGCCGTCAGCGCTGCCGTGCATACCAACGGCGCACCCAAGTGCGGAGGGAGGTGTGACGGATGAGGCTGCACCGTTTTCTCGGCAGGAAGGGCCGCACTACAATCCCGCTTCCCATCCGGGATCATCTGGAACTCGAACCCGGCGATCTGCTGTCTTTCACGTTGGAGGATGATGCTGTCGTCATTCGCCGGGAGAAGGTCTGCGACAAGTGCATCCAGGACAACGTGGAAGATCTGGAGGACTTCTTCGACGCGCTGAACCTGGAACAGCAGCAGAAGCTGGTCAGCTATCTGGCCGGAAAGATCATGCGCCGGAAAGGAGGCGTTTCCCATGGCAGACATTAAGCCCCTGTACCGCAAAACGCTGGACGCTGCCCGCATGATGGGAGACCTGGATCAGTGGCGGGCCAGCCGGAACGAAAACATTGCCTGCGCCAGAAGCATTGACGCCGCCCTTCGGGACGGATTCGATGGGATGCATCTCCGGCACGGGATCGCGCAGGAGATCGTGGACGCCTACGGCTTGGATCGAACGGCGTGGGTGCTGGCAACGACCCTCCACGAGCATCGTTATGACGGGCGGTACTCTGCCTCCAACAAGGCCTGGGGCGAAGCCCAGCGGATCTCCAACGATGTTCGTGCCTATGAGTACAGCTGCAATTCTCCCCCCGTGCTGGTCAATGATCTGATCGACGATTTTCGGAAGCTCCAGCAGGAGGCCATTCAGACGCCGGAGACCATGAAGCTCCGAATCTATCAGATCAACCATGACCGTGACGCGGAGCATCTCAAATACATGCGTCTCGATTCTCTTCAGGGAAAGCCCGTGAATCCCGCAATCTATGACCGGGTCTTTACCGGAGAGATCGAGGGTCACAGTCTGGAGGACGTGTTCCAGGTCTTCAACACCACGAGCCATCCCCTGCACCGGGGACACTCCCTCTCCGTTTCGGACGTTGTGGAGCTGCGGGAGCCCGTCGGCGACACCGAGGCGGGCTTCTACTTCTGCGACAGCTTCGGCTTTCAGAAGATGGACTTTGATCCCAGCCGGACCCAGGCCCCCGAAAACCTGCTCCGCGTCCTGTTCATTGAGCCCGGGAAGCGACCCTACGAGTCGGAGGTCGTCGACCAGCTTGACGCGCTCCAGAAAGCGGTGGGCGGGTTCATTGAGGCCACGTATCCCTTTGACGACGACGATGCGGTCGTGGTTGGAAACGAGGAAGCCAAGCTGGAGGGTCTGCCACCCAACCGCCGCGTTTACGGTTCCGTCTACTGCGGAAACCTGCTGATCATGGGCAATGGCGAGGAAGGAGCCTTCGCCGATCTGACTGATGCTCAGATTCAGAAATACGGGAAGTTGTTCGAGCAGCCGGAGGACATCTCCCCGGAAGAAGTAGAAGCAGATACTGGCTTTATGTTTTACGGATTTTGAAAGGAGATTTGTTTCATGAAACACAAGTACGTTCGTATCCTTACCGCCACACTCCTTGCGGTCATTTTGCTTGGTGCGCTTTCTTTGACCGCATTTGCCTCCGGCGACGTGTCCGGTGCGGTGGAAAACACCTGGAACGCCGCCCAGTCTCAGATCAAAAACATTGTGAACAAAGTGGTCTTCCCGGTGATCGACATGGTTCTGGCAATTCTGTTCTTCGTCAAGGTCGGCACCTGTTACTTCGAGTACCGCAAGCAGGGCCGCTTTGATTTCACCGCCCCGGCGATTCTCTTCGCCTGCCTGCTGTTTACCCTGACCGCCCCCCTCTACATCTGGTCGATCTTCTAATCCAAAGGCCGCCGCGGGCGCTTCCGCGGCGGCCCCCATATCAAGGAGGTGAGCCCCATTTTTGACTGGTTGGTAGATCTCGTGGAAGGCATCGGCGACGCCATTGGCAGCATCTTCGGCGGCATCGGCGACGCCATTGTATCGGAGATCTTCGACGTCTTCCTGCAATGGATCTACGGGATCATTTATAACGCGATTGCGGACTTCTTTTCCATGATGGGCCAGCTTGGCGCCCAGATCTTTGACCTGCCCTGGGTGCAGGCCTGTATCCGCCTGTTCTCTCTGTTTGCTTGGGCGCTGTTCGCGGCGGGAACCGTGGTAGCAGTATTTGACGTTGCCATTGAGTACCAAAGCGGCAAGGCGAATATCAAAAGCTGCGCGCTCAACGTCCTCAAGGGCTTCTTCGCCGCTTCTCTGTTTTCCGTTGTGCCGATCCAGCTATACCGCTTCGCCATCACACTGCAAAACACCTTTTCCGGTGACCTCACAGCGTCCATGCTTGGCGCGACCACAGGGGACCTGTCGGTGCTCAGCGGTCAGGTGCTGGTTGCGAACTTCATGCCAATGGCCGACGTCATCCCCGGCCTGCTGTTCCTCTGCGCCATGGTCGCATTTGCCTACTGCGTGATCAAGATCTTCTTTGCAAACATCAAGAGAGGCGGCATTATGTTAACCCAGATCGCCGTGGGCAGTCTGTATATGTTCTCCGTTCCCAGGGGTTACACGGATGGCTTCAATCAATGGTGCAAGCAGGTAATTGCCCTCTGTATGACGGCCTTTCTGCAAACCACGCTGCTGTTCCTAGGCCTGCTGACCTTTACCCGGAATATGCTGCTGGGCCTTGGCATTATGCTGGCAGCCAAGGACGTCCCCAAAATCGCGCAGCAGTTCGGTCTGGATACCAGCGCCCATGCCAGCTTCTCATCCGTCGTACACACCACGTCCACAGCTATCCATGTGGGCAGGGCCATGGCGAGATAGGAGGCGATACGGTATGACACAGTACATCTATCCCCAAAACCTAAAGGCCGGAGCAAGTCTCTGGCTTTGGGGAATGCGGGACTTCGTAATCCTCTGCGTGGCAGCCCTGCTCTCCGTGGTCTGTCTGGTTCAGTTTCAATGGATGCTGCCTGCGGCGCTGACGATGTGCTTCGGGTTTCTGACCATCCGCCACGACGATTCCACGTTCCTGGACTACATCCGCTGGGCAGTACGCTATTTCCTGACCACACAACAGCAGTTCTTCTGGAGGTGAAGCATATTGAAGGACAAGCAAAGAAAAGGCAGCTCCGTCCAGGAGCTGCTGGGCATCAAAACCTTTACCCGTTACGGACTCGCCACCAGGGATGGCGAGCTTTTGTTTTTCCTGGTCTCTCCCACAAACATCTCGGTTCTGTCACAAACCAGCATTGAGATCAAGGTCCGCCATCTCATGATGGTACTTTCCACGCACCCGGATATTGAGATCGTCTGCACGGACTCGCAGGAATGCTTTGACGACAACAAGGCCTTTCTGACGGGTAGGCTGGAAGCGGAACAGAACCCCCAGGTGCGGGAGCTGCTGCGAAAGGACGTGGACTTCCTGGATCACGCCCAGGCGGAAATGTCCACAGCGCGGCAGTTTCTCTTCCTCCTGCGCTGTAAGAATCTCAAGCCGGAGCAGGTCTTCGAGGCCTCCAACCGTGTGGAGAAAACCATCTCGGAGCAGGGCTTCGAGGTACACCGCATGAAGAAAGCGGAGGTCAAGCGCTTCCTGGCCATCTACTTCGAGGCCAGCATGAACGGCGAAAACCTGCCAGACATGGACGGCGCACAGTATTTCGAGGAGGTGCAGGCATGAAGCACAAACGAAAAGTCATGACGCCGGAGCAGGCCGAGGCCTTCCACACCAAGGAATTTCTGGACTTGATTTCCCCCGGCATCGTGAAATTCCTTGCGGATCACTATATCCTGGGCGACAGCTACCGCTGCGTCTGGGTAATCCGGGAATACCCGCCCACCACCGAGACCCAGGCAATCCTGGCCCAGCTTGCAGACCGAAGCGGCGTGACCCTGCGGATGTACCACCGGCTGGTGGACGCAGGCGAACAGCGGAAGATCGTGCAGAACGCCACCCGCCGCAACAAGCTCATGTCCACCGGAAACGACGTGACGGAAACCGTCCAGGCGGAAGGCAACCTGGAGGACGTGGTGCAGCTTCTGGCGGAGCTGCGGAAGAACCGAGAGCCGCTGCTGCACTGTGCCGTCTTTCTGGAGCTGAAGGCCAGAAGCATGGATCAGCTCAAGGAGCTCCAGCAAGATATTGCCATGGAGCTGACCCGATCCAAGATTACGGTGGATCGTCTGACGCTCCGGCAGAAGGAGGGATTTCTCTCCGTCCTGCCCACCGGCTCCAATCAGTTCGGCCCTCAGTTCGAGCGCGTCCTGCCTGCATCCTCTGTGGCAAACCTCTATCCCTTCAACTTCTCCGGCAAGACGGACCCCCACGGGATCTACATCGGCAGGGACAAATTCGGCACCAACATCCTGGCTGACTTTGACCGGCGCAGCGAGGACAAGACAAACGGCAACATCCTCATCCTCGGCAACTCCGGCCAGGGCAAATCCTTCCTCATGAAGCTGATCCTTGCCAACCTGCGGGAGTCCGGCAAGCGGATCATTACGCTGGACGCGGAAGCGGAATACGAGGATCTGACCACCGCGCTGGGCGGCTGCTACATCGACTTCATGTCCGGGAGATATATCATCAACCCGCTGGAGCCCAAGGCCTGGACGGACGGCACGGGGGACGTGGACGTCACCACGCCGGAGCCCTTCCGCAGAGTGACCCGGCTGAGCCAGCACATTGCCTTCCTCAAGGACTTTTTCCGGGTCTACAAGGATTTCAACGATCCCCAGCTGGACACCATTGAGATCCTGCTCATGAAGCTGTACGCCCGCTTCGGGATCACCGACAGCACGGACTACAGCGAGAAGCGGCCCGAGGCCTTCCCTATCATGGAGGATCTCTACAAGCTCTGCGAGGAGGAGTACAACACCTTTGACCGACAGCGGAAGTACCTCTACACGGAAAAGCTCCTTCGGGAGGTCTGCCTGGGCATCCACTCCATGTGCGTCGGCTCCGAGAGCAAATACTTCAACGGGCATACGAACATTACGGACGACGCCTTCCTCTGCTTTGGCGTCAAGGGCCTCATGGATACCAACAAGCGGCTCAAGGACGCCATGCTGTTCAACATTCTCTCCTACATGAGCAACGAGCTGCTGGGCAAGGGCGGCACCGCCGCCTCCATCGACGAGCTGTATCTGTTTCTCACCAATCTGACGGCAATCGAATACATCCGAAACGCCTGCAAGCGCGTGAGAAAAAAGGATTCCGCCATCATCATGGCCTCCCAGAACATTGAGGATTTTCTGATCCCCTCCATCCGGGAGTTCACCAAGCCCCTGTTCTCCATCCCTACCCATCACTTCCTGTTCAACCCCGGGCAGATCAACCCCAAGGAATACATGGATGCCTTGCAGGTGGAGCCCAGCGAATATGAGCTGATCAAGTACCCCGAGCGCGGCTCCTGCTTGTATCGCTGCGGCAACGAGCGGTATCTGCTCCAGGTGCTGGCCCCGGATTACAAGATGGCCGCATTCGGCACGGCGGGAGGAAAGTGATGAGTACAGCTGCAATCCTTGCGAAAGCGGCGGCAGCCCTGCTTCCGGATGAAAAGGGACGAAAGACTGCCGGAACCATCCTGCTGGTGGTGCTGTTCATTCTCATGATCCCTATCCTTGCGGTCGCTGCGCTGTTCGGAGATGATCTGAAATTCGACAACAGCCAGCTTGTGAATCTGGTCAACGAGCAGATGTCCGCAGAGCAGCGGGCGAAGCTGGAAGCCCTCAATGCGGAGGGGATCGCCATTGAGAACGCCATGCAGGAGGCAGGCTTTGCCGCCCGATCCACAGAGGCCGAGGTACTGTTTCTGCTGGCCTTGTCCGACCATGCAGGCGAGGAGGGATTTGTTTCCCGGCTGGTGGGCTGCTTTGCCGCAGATCAGACGGACGCCCAGCTCATCGCCGCCGTCAACGCCGAGTTCGGCAAGGCCATCAAGGTCGAAGACTTCACCCATGTCATGGACGGCATTCGGGCAGTCTACATCGACACCTCCCGCTACGTCGATCCCGCAACCAAAAACAATCTGGATCTGGTTCAGTTTGCCAAGGACGCGGAACGGGCGGGCTGGGGCTACGTATGGGGAACCTATGGTCGCATTCTGACCAAAGAGCTTTTCGATGCCAAGCTGGAGCAATACCCGGATGACATTGGAGAGCACGAGGAGTTTATCCGAGCAAATTGGATCGGCAGACGGACGGCGGACTGCGTTGGCTTTATCAAGGCCTATGGTTGGCTGAATCCCGAGACCCACGAGATCGAGTACGGGACGAACGATATGCCGGACGTGGGTGCGGACAGCATGTATTATGCCGCCGAGGAAAAGGGCTCTATCGACACCATCCCGGAGATCCCCGGCCTGGCCGTCTGGAAGGAGGGGCACATAGGCATCTACATCGGAAACGGCGAAACTATTGAGGCCATGGGAACCCGCTACGGTGTCGTCCGCAGGCAGCTCTCGGACGGAAGCTGGACGGACTGGCTGAAAATCCCATACATCACTTACGCCGAGGAGCCGGAGGAACTGGCTCCCACAGATACGACAGAAACAACAGAACCACAGATAGAAACGGAGGTACCATAAAATGCAAGCCTTTCTTTTGAAAGCTACCCTGCAGCGGAAAGTGCCGGAGCTGCCCTTTGAAGCCTGTCAGGTGGAGCAGGTGGTCGAACTGCAAGAGAGCGAGTTCCGGTTTTTCCAACACAATCTCCTGGAGGAGTTCGACTTCCTTCGGGACTATAACCAGCACCACGCGACCCCGCCCTCCGAGGGCGTCCGCAACGGCGTTCTCGTGTTGAGCGCTGGCTCGGACGATGGCATTTTCGTCTGCACCGAGGGCTACGACTATGCCAGGTACAGCACCTACGTCTCTAACGCCCGGCAGATTATGACGCTCAAGGCCTATCCCTCCCTGGGAGACTTCGGCAGCGAAATGAAGCACCTGGCTGACCGCTGTATGGAAAAGGCTCTGACCCTTGGACTAGCGGAGGAATACAAGATCTCTCTGGACAGTCTGCGGAGCCAGTTGCCGCACGGCGCGTTTCACACGGAGCTGTTTCTGGATATGCTGAACGACCGGACCGAGGTGGAGAACGTGGACGTGGACGGCGACGAGATCCTGCTGACCCTCGACCCGGAATGCCTGCCCAAGCGCGACCGGAACCTGCGAACGCTCACGGAGGAGGAATTCAAAATTGCCTGCGCCAAGCATCTGCTCTGGACTTACGGAGCAGGCGGCGAACAGGCGGATTTCAGCAACTGCGATTTTTTCGGCATGGACTTCTCCGGTCTGGATCTCAACAGCGCAGTTTTCAACGGCTCTTCCTTCCGGTACTGCACGCTCCACGATGCCTCTCTCTGCTTTGCGGAGTTCAAAAACTGTCCCTTCTCCGGCTGCAACTGCCGGAACTGGACTGCGGAAGAAGCAGATTTCCGAGGCGCGGTCTTCGATCACTGTGATCTGTCCGGTGCGATCATGGCCCACAGCGATCTTTCCGGTTCCGCATTCCAGGACTGCGAAATGGAGCACGCCAGCATTCAGAACAGTCTCATCTGCGGAATGATCCTGCGGGACGCTGCCTCGCCCACACTGAATTTGATTGGAACGACCAATGACGAAGCAGCATGGAACGGTAGCCCGGAACAATCTTTATCTACGGAGGAGCTTGTATGAAAACAGCAACGATCCACGTGAGCTTCAGCGAGGAGAAGCTGGCCGCGCTGAACCTGTATCTCGGTCAGAAGTCCATGACCGTTGAGGGCGAGTTGCAGGTAGCTCTCGAAAGTCTGTACCAGCGTCACGTCCCTGCCCCTGTGCGCAGCTTCGTTGCCATGCGCTGTGACGATAGCCCGGAGCCGGTAATCCCGAAGCCCCGGCGCGGGAAGCCTGCGCCTGCCGCAACGGAGGCAACGAATCCTTGAGCAGGCTCCAGATTATATTCGACACGCTGTTTCGGTGTGAAAGAGAATTGTTCACGACGTATTCCTTGACAAAGGCTGGACGTTATGGGTATAATAGGGACTGCGGAAAGTCCGTCACACAGGATGCAGGAGGTGATTTCGTTGAGATGTACATTCATGCACCGCAGGGTTGCGGTCTCGGAATTGGAACTGGATGACGCCACCGGTTTCATTCAGCGAATCGGCGAAGTCTACACTCCGGAACATCTTCCGGTCGGCGTTCCGATACGGAAGGGCGTACCGGATCGCGCTGCTCTGAACGAATGGTGGACGGAGCGTGCGATCCCGGCCAGCCGTTCCGGAATTCGGGAGGCATTGGAGGCACTGGATATCAGCAGTACGAAAATGCTGCTGGTTCGCTGCTATGGATTGAGCCTGTCGGATCAGTACTGGATTTGTCCGGAGAATTCCGGTCTCACCTGGGAACAAATCAACTTCTTCGACAATGCCTTTTCTGACGATGTCGGTGACGTTCTCTTCGGCGCAAACAAGAAAGGCAACGCGTTGGACCTCAGCTCGCCGGATAATACCTCGGACGGCAATTTGAAAAAACGCTGGAAGATCATGGCCGGGCAGCGATGCCTGGTGAAGGGCGGCTCTGGCCCATTCCGCCAGCAGCCCTTCAACGAAGCGATTGCCTCCGAGATCATGCGTCGGCTGGATATCCCCCATGTGCCATACGCTGTCATTTGGAATGACGGGTTTCCCTATTCCGTGTGCGAAGACTTCATAACAAGGGACACGGAGCTGATTCCTGCCTGGCGTATTTATCAAGCACAGAAAAAGCCAAACGACGTTTCTGTCTATGAGCACTTCCTTCGTTGTGCTGAAGCACTTGGCATTCCGGATGTTGCATCATTCCTTGATCGGATGATCGTGCTTGACTATCTGATTGCAAACGAGGATCGTCACCTGAACAACTTCGGTGCGCTCCGAAATGCGGAAACCCTGGAATGGTTGGGAATGGCCCCCATCTATGACAGCGGTTCTTCTCTCGGCTATGAGTCGCTCCCCGCGCAAAT
>JAEEZZ010000081.1 GCA_016292255.1 Oscillospiraceae bacterium | reverse complement strand
GCCGAAGTTTTTGAAGTATTCGTAGAGCTCCAGATCGTCGCCGGGCTTGCAGAAGGTTTGGTACTCCATCTGCTCGAACTCGATGGTGCGGAAGGTGAAGTTGCCCGGGGTGATCTCGTTGCGGAAGGCCTTGCCGATCTGGCCGATGGAGAAGGGCAGCTTGGCCCGCATGGAGCGCAGGACGTTAGGGTAGTTCACATACTCGCCCTGGGCGTTCTCCGGCCGCAGATAGATGACGCTCTTGGCGTCGTTGGTGACGCCGCGGTAGGTCTGGAACATCAGGTTGAACTCCCGGATGTCGGTGAAGTTGTGCTTGCCGCAGTTGGGGCAGGGGATGGAGTGGGCCTTGATGTAGTCGAACATCTCCTCCTTGGTCATGCCGTCGGCATGGGCCTCGGGGTCGAACTCGTCGATGAGATTATCGGCGCGGAAGCGCATCTTGCACTCCTTGCAGTCCAGCAGAGGATCGGAGAAGGAGCCCACATGGCCGCTGGCCTCCCAGACCCGGGGATTCATCAGAATGTCGGCATCCACCTCGAAGGAGTTGTGCCGCTCCTGGATGAAGCGCTTGCGCCAGGCGTCCTTCACGTTGTTCTTGAGGCGGGTGCCCAGAGGGCCGTAGTCCCAGGTGTTGGCCAGGCCGCCGTAGATCTCGGAGCCGGCGAAGATAAAGCCCCGGTTCTTGCACAGGGCCACGATTTTGTCCATGGTTTTTTCGGTGTTGGTCATAGCTTTGGATTTCCTCCTGTCGATATTTCGTTCTGCCCGCATTATACCCGATTTTGCCAAAAAATTCTACCCCTTTTTTGTGTTTTCACAAGAAAAGGGGCAGAAGTTTGGCAGGGGCGGCCCATGCATTTTGCATTTTGCATTTTGCACTTTGCATTTTGCACTTTGCATTTTGCATTCCCCGCCCGGGCGGGGTGCGTCCCTACTCGGAGCGCAGGGCGGTGACTGGATCCTGTCTTGCCGCCTTGCGGGAGGGGATCAGGCCGCCCAGGAGGGTCAGGACGATGGACAGGGCCACCAGAATGGCGGCTGCCGCGGGCTGCAGGAAGGCCCGGATATTGACCTCTCCCGCCACGGAGGCAATGATCCGGTTGGCCGGGATCAGCAGCAGGTAGGTGATGCCCACGCCCAAGAGCCCGGCCATGGCCCCGATGATGAAGGTCTCGGCGTTGAAGACCTCGGAGATGTTCCGCTTGGACGCTCCGATGGCCCGGAGAATGCCGATCTCCTTTCGGCGCTCCAGCACGGAGATATAGGTGATGACGCCGATCATGACCGAGCTTACCACCAGAGAGATGGCCACAAACGCGATCAGAACGGTGGAAATCGCGTCCACAATGTCTGTCACGGAGCTCATCAGGGTATCCACCAGATCGGTATAGGTGATGACCCGATCCGGATCCTCCTGCTCCATGCGGGCGTTATAGTCCGCCAGGATTTCCTTGATCCGGCCCTTGCCGGCGAAATCCCTGGGGTAAATGGTGATGGAGGAGGGAGTCTCATCCGTGGCGTAGCCCAGCTTGCGGAGGTTGCCGGAATAGGTGTTGGACTGCTTGGACATCAGAGCCGTCATCAGATCCCGCAGCTCCGCGGCGTCCATGTTCATGGAAAAGGCCTCGGCCAGGGCCTCCGGGTCGATCCGGAAGGCGTCCTGCAGATTGGCGGCAAACTGCTCCGTCAGGCCGGAGAGATTGTCTGCAATGGCCTGGGTGAGCTGCTCCGTCAAGCCGCCCATGGCTGATTCCATGGCCGCGCCGATGGCGCTGCCGATGGAGGCGGAATAGCGGGAGAACAGGGCCGCTGCCCTGGCCTCCAGGCCGGAGGTGTCGATGGCTCTGGAAACCGCCTCCGCCAGGATGGCGGCGGCTTCGTCCGAGGAAAGATAGTCGGTGAAGGACTGGGTCAGATCCGCAAAGCCCGGCACCCCGTTCTCCGCGGCGTAGCTCTCGTAGCCCGCGTAGACCGCGGCGGTCAGGGCGGAGATCTGCTCAGAGCTCAGGGTAAAGGCCAGCGCCCGATCCCGCAGCTCTCCGGCGGCGGCCTCCAGCGCTTCCCGCGCCGCGTCCGTCTGCAGATAGTCCGCCAGGAAGGCCAGAGGCGGCGCAGTTCCCTCCGGATCCTGCTGGGCGGCGTAGTCCTCGTAGCCGGCCAGCACACTGAGCAGCATCAGCTCCAGCTCCTCGGGGGTCACGGCAGCGGCGCCGTTCTCCTCCAGGGCCTCCCGGATCCCCGTTTCCAGGATCTCACGGGCGGCGTCGGAGGCCAGATACTCCCCCAGAGCCGGGCCAAGCCGGGTGGGATCGGTGCTGGGATCCTCCCGGGCGGCCTCATACCAGCCCGCCAGCAGCTGGGTGAAGAGATCCTTCATATCCTCTGCGGTGATCCGGATCTTGACGCCGGACAGCAGATCGGCAATGTCCCGCTGGGTGAGCCGGGGCATGGCGGCGGAAAAGGCGTTGGGATCCATGGCCCCGGAGAGATCCAGGCCGGAAAAGTCCAGACCGGAGAGGTCAAAGGCGGACATATCAATATCTCCGTCCTCTCCCAGATCAAACTGGAAAGCCTTGGAGATTGCCTCCTCGTCCACGGAGAAGAGCGTGGAAAGGTCCATATTCCGATCCCGCTCCGTCTCGCCGAAGGGCAGGCCGGTGAACACGTCCAGGTTCTGATCGGCCAGTTGCTGCCGCGTGACCTCGCTCTCAGCGGAGAGGCTCCGCAGCCGGTCGGCCAGGGCAGCTGGATAGGCAATGCCGTAATTCAGCGTGGGGTTGCTCATGTCCTCGCTGGGCATGACCACGCCCACCACAGTCAGATCCCCGGCGCTCTCCAGGGTCTTGCGAAGCCAGGCCTCGTCGGAGGAACGGTCCGCCCAGACCTGATAGTCCGCGTCGTAGGTATAGAGGGCGGAGGCGGGGAGCACCTTGAAGGAGATCCCCAGCAGATCGTCGTAGCGCAGGCGAAGGGCCGGGCCGTTATCCTGCACCGATTCGCCCTGGGTGAAGCTGCGAACCATTTCCTCCAGCTCCGCAGGATCCTTGAGCCCCATGGCGTAGAGGGTCAGATCCGGGATCCAGCCGCCCTTGGTCAGCACCACCACGCACTCGTTCCAGTCCTCCGGCCAATGGCCGGTCACCACCTCGTACTGCGTCTCATAGAGAGCAGGCTCCGAGGGCATGACCCGGAAGGAGTCGGAGGAGGTCATCTGGGAGAGCATGGAGCTCATCCCCTCCACGGAGCTGATACCCATGGCAGCAAAGGTGCTGTCCGGGTTCACCTGCCGGACGCGGTTTTCGTCCACGGCAAAGATCCGCGGGGTGATATTGTAGTCGTAGGTGATGGCCTGAACCTGGTCGTAAATATCCGTCTGGCCGGATTCCAGGTAGGCCCGCAGGGCGGTAAGGTCGTTGACGCTGACCCGGGAGAACAGGTTCGTCACGGTCTTCCACTCCCGAACCTCCGCGTCCACGTCCGTATCATCCGGCGTCCCGCCGCCCTGGTTCCGGTTCATCAGCGCGGCAAGGTCAAAGCTGGTGTCTGTGATCTGCAGGGGGTAGCTTTTCAGCGTGTCCTCCTCCACAGATTGGATGTAGCGGTCCACGCCGTTGGACATGGACAGGATCATGGCGATGCCGATGATGCCGATGGAGCCTGCAAAGGCCACCAGCAGCGTACGCACCTTCTTCGTCCAGAGGTTGTTGAAGCTCAGGCTCAGAGCCGTGAGCACCGACATGGAGGCCCGGCCCAGATTCCGGTGGACTGCCGGGCCCTCCGTCGCCGGGTCGTAGGGGTCGGAGTCGTCGGTGATCCGGCCGTCCTTCAGCCGGACGATGCGGGTGGCGTATTCGTCCGCCAGCTCCGGGTTGTGGGTGACCATGACGACCAGCCGGTCTCTGGCCACCTCCTTCAGCAGCTCCATCACCTGGACGGAGGTCTCGCTGTCCAGCGCGCCGGTGGGCTCGTCGGCCAGGAGGATGTCCGGGTCGTTGACCAGGGCCCGGGCGATGGCCACCCGCTGCATCTGGCCGCCGGAGAGCTGGGCCGGCTTCTTGTGGATGTGCTCCGCCAGCCCCACCCGCACCAGGGCGTCCTTGGCCCGGCGGCGGCGCTCCCGGGGGGAGACGCCGGAGATGGTCAGCGCCAGCTCCACGTTGGCCAGGATGGTCTGGTGGGGGATCAGGTTGTAGCTCTGAAAGACGAAGCCCACCGTGTGGTTGCGGTAGGAATCCCAGTCCCGGGCGGAGTACTTCCGGGTGGAGACCCCGTTGATGATCAGCTCGCCCTCGTCATAGCGATCCAGCCCGCCGATGACGTTGAGCAGCGTGGTCTTGCCGGAGCCGCTGGGCCCCAGGATGGCCACAAATTCGTTGTCCCGCAGGCTCAGGCTCACCCCGTCCAGAGCCCGCTGTACCAGCGCGCCGGTTTTATATACTTTTTTGACATCCTTGATCTGCAGCATGGGGTTCGCCTCCTTCTCTGTGAAAATCCCATGTGTTTTCAGCTATTATACACAAAAACCGTTTCCGGGAAAAGGGGAGGGCTTTTCATTTTATAAAAAGTTTACATTTGGGGCAGAAAAAAGAAAAAACCGGGCAAAGTCATCTTGACTTCCCGGCCGGCTTGTGCTATAATGTAGCTCCAATATGCGATTTTATGCCCAAACGCAATCTTCACCCTTACATTCGCAGTATAGCACAGCGCCCCCGGAATTGCAAGTGCGCCTGCTCAAAAACAGGAAACAGCTCCGGGTGTATCAAAATTGTTCAACGTGAATTTCTTATACGAAAGGCAGTGATGAACCCACATGGCATTGGTGAAAGATCAGTACTTCGGCAAAACCCTCCGCAAGAGCTATGCCAAGTACGAGGAAATCCTGGAGATGCCCAATCTGCTGAAGATCCAGAAGGATTCCTACAACTGGTTCCTGGAAGAAGGCCTGCATGAGGTCTTCCGGGACACGGACGCCATCACCGACTACACCGGCAATCTGGAGTTGACCTTCCTGGACTACTCCATGAACGACAAGCCCAAGTACACCGTGGAGGAATGCAAGGAGCGGGACGCCACCTACGCCAAGCCCATCAAGGTCAAGGTGCGCCTTCGCAACAAGGAGACCGGCGAGATCAAGGAGCAGGAGATCTTCATGGGAGATTTCCCCCTCATGACCAACGGCGGCACCTTCGTCATCAACGGCGCGGAGCGCGTGATCGTCTCCCAGATCGTCCGTTCCCCCGGTATGTACTACGCCGACGAGGTGGACAAGGCCGATCAGCACTCCTACACCGCCCAGATCATTCCCTACCGCGGCGCGTGGCTGGAGTATGAGACCGACTTCCAGAACGTCTTCTACGTCCGCATCGACAAGAACCGCAAGCTGCCCATCACCTGCCTGATCCGCGCCCTGGGCGTCAACACCGATGCCGAGATTCTGGAGCGCTTTGGCAACGACGTCCGCATCACCTCCACTCTGGAGAAGGACACCTGCCACAGCCCCGAGGAAAGCTTGCTGGAGATCTACCGCCGGCTGCGTCCCGGCGAGCCCCCCACAGTGGACAACGCCCGCTCCTATCTGGACGCCCTGTTCTTTGACGACCGGCGTTACGACGTTTCCAAGGTAGGCCGCTACAAGTTCAACAAGAAGATGGATCTGTGGTGGCGTCTGGCCGGCAACGAGCTGGCCCAGCCCATTGCCGATCCCCTCACCGGCGAGATCCTGGCCGAGCCCGGCAAGATCCTCACCCGGGAGGAGGCCAAGGCCATTTCCGCCCGCGGCGTCAACGAGGCCGTGCTGCTGGTCAACGGCAAGGAGCTCAAGCTCTTCTCCAACAACATGGCGGATATGTCCCAGTTCGTGGACTTCGACCCCAAGCAGTTCGGGATCAAGGAAAAGATCGACTTCCCCACCCTGAAATCCATGCTGGAAACCGCCAAGGCCGAGAACTGGACCACCGAGGATTGGGGCTATGCCATTGAAGACCGTGCCGAGGAGCTGATGCCCAAGCACATCACCCCCAACGACATCCTGGCCTCCATCAACTATCTGATCTGCGTGGCCAACGGCGTGGGCACCACCGACGACATCGACCACCTGGGCAACCGCCGCCTGCGCTGCGTGGGCGAGCTGCTGCAGAACCAGTTCCGGGTGGGCTTCACCCGTCTGGAGCGGGTCATCCGGGAGCGCATGACCGTCCAGGATCTGGAGACCGTCACCCCCCAGAGCCTTATCAACATCCGGCCTGTGACCGCGGTGATCAAGGAGTTCTTCGGCTCCTCCCCCCTGTCCCAGTTCATGGATCAGAACAACCCCCTGGCGGAGCTGACCCACAAGCGCCGTCTGTCCGCCCTGGGCCCCGGCGGTCTGTCGAGAGAGCGCGCCTCCTTCGACGTCCGTGACGTTCACTACTCCCACTACGGCCGTATGTGCCCCATTGAGACCACCGAAGGTCCCAACATCGGCCTGATCAACTATCTGGCCTGCTTCGCCAAGATCAACGAGTACGGCTTCGTGGAGGCTCCCTTCCGCAAGCTGGAAAAGATCTACGACGAGAACGGCAAGTACGTCGGCTCCCGGGTCACCGACCAGGTGGACTACATGACCGCCGACATTGAGGACGACTTCCGGGTGGCCCAGGCCAACGAGCCCGTGGACGAGAACGGCTTCCTGGTCAACGCCCGCGTCACCTGCCGTCACCGCAACGAGATCATCGCCGTGGACCGGGAGCAGATCGACTACATCGACGTCTCCCCGAAGATGATGGTCTCCGTGGCCACCGCCTTTATCCCCTTCCTGCAGAACGACGACGCCAACCGTGCTCTGATGGGCGCGAATATGCAGCGTCAGGCCGTGCCGCTGATGGTCACCGAGGCGCCCATCGTCGCCACCGGCGTGGAGCACAAGTGCGCCGTGGACTCCGAGGTCTGCGTCAAGGCCGAGGGCGCCGGCGAGGTCACCAAGGTCTCCGCCGACTGGATCACCGTCCGCTACGACGACGGCTCCGTCACCGACTACAAGCTCACCAAGTTCGCCCGCTCCAACCAGGGCACCTGCGTCAACCAGCGGCCCATCGTGTCGGTGGGCGAGCGGGTTGAGGCCGGGCAGGTCATTGCTGACGGCCCCGCCTGCTCTCAGGGTGAAATCTCCCTGGGCAAGAACGTGCTCATCGGCTTCATGACCTGGGAAGGCTACAACTACGAGGACGCCATCCTGCTGAACGAGCGTCTGGTGCGGGAGGACGTCTTCACCTCCATCCACATCGAGGAGTATGAGACCGAAGCCCGCGACACCAAGCTGGGGCCCGAGGAGATCACCCGGGACATCCCCAACGTGGGCGAGGACACCCTGAAAGATCTGGATGAAGAGGGTGTCATCCGCATCGGCGCCGAGGTCACCTCCGGCGACTACCTGGTAGGCAAGGTCACCCCCAAGGGCGAGACCGAGCTCACCGCGGAGGAGCGTCTGCTCCGGGCCATCTTCGGCGAGAAGGCCCGCGAGGTCCGTGATTCCTCTCTGAAGGTCCCCCACGGCGAGAGCGGCATCATTGTGGACGTCAAGAAGTTCACCCGGGCCAACGGCGACGAGATGGCCCCCGGCGTCAACAAGGTCGTTCGCGTCTACATCGCCCAGAAGCGTAAGATCTCCGTGGGCGACAAGATGGCCGGCCGCCACGGCAACAAGGGCGTCGT
>JAEEZZ010000080.1 GCA_016292255.1 Oscillospiraceae bacterium | reverse complement strand
TCGATATCCCGGGGGCCCAGCTCCACGCGCAGGGGCACGCCCTTCATCTCGTACTGGGCGCACTTCCAGCCCAGGCTGTTGTCGCTGTCGTCGATCTTCACGCGCACGCCCGCGGCCTTGAGGGTTTCAAAGACCTCGTTGGCCTTCTCCAGAACGCCGGGCTTGTGCTGGGCCACGGGCACCACCACCACCTGGATGGGGGCGATTTTGGGCGGCAGCACCAGACCGTTGTTGTCGCCGTGGGCCATGATCACCGCGCCGATCATGCGGGTGGTGGAGCCCCAGGAGGTCTGGAAGGGGTATTGCAGCTTGTTGTCCCTGCCGGCGAAGGTTACGTTGTAGGCTCGGGAGAACTTGTCGCCGAAATAGTGGGAGGTGGCGCCCTGGAGGGCCTTGTGGTCCTTCATCATGCACTCTACGGTGTAGGTGGCCTCAGCACCGGCAAACTTTTCCTTGTCGGTCTTGCGGCCGGGGATCACGGGAATGGCCAGGACGTTTTCATAGAAGTCCGCGTAGCACTTGAGCTGCTGCTCTGTCTCCGCCTGGGCTTCCTCGGCGGTCTCATGGATGGTGTGGCCCTCCTGCCACCAGAACTCCCGGGAACGCAGGAAGGGACGGGTGGTTTTCTCCCAGCGGATGACGGAGCACCACTGGTTGTAGAGCATGGGCAGCTCCCGGTAGGAATGGAGCACCCGGGACCAATGATCGCAGAACATGGTTTCCGAGGTAGGACGGAAGGCCAGACGCTCTTCCAGCTTTTCGGAGCCGCCCATGGTGACCCAGGCCACCTCCGGCGCGAAGCCGTTGACCAGCTCGCCCTCTTTTTTCAGCAGGCTTTCGGGGATCAGCACGGGCATCGCCACGTTCTCGTGGCCGGTCTTCTTGAACTCCCCGTCCAGGATCCGCTGCATGTTTTCCCAGATGGCGTAGCCATAGGGCCGCAGGATGGTGAAGCCCTTAACGGAGGCGTATTCCACCAGCTCTGCCTTCCGGCAGATGTCGGTGTACCATTGGGCGAAGTCCACCTCCATATCGGTGATCTGTTCTACTTTTTTGTCCATTTTTTTCTCGTTAGCCATGTCCGTATCTTCCTTTCAGAGCGGCTTAATTTGCGTCCTATATTATATCACATCTGTCAAGTCCCCGCATAGGATAAATCGGGGCCCGCAATGCGGGTGCCGATCATTTTTTCAACAAACCCTCTCGGAGGGAGGCCGATATGGTTCCAATCACGATCCTACTTGACGATACCACGGCGGCGTTCTACGCCCGGGTGGCGGAGAGCGCCGACCGAAGCGTGGAGACGGTGCTCTCCAACGCCCTGTTCAAGCTGGCGGGAGAGCTGTCCCTGCAGGCCCTGGCCCGGGCAGCCACGCCCCACGCGGAGTGCTGAGGGCAATTCATAATGCAAAATGCATAATACATAATGCATAATGAGGGGCCGTAGGGGGCGGCGTCCTCGACGCCCCGAACCTCGCCCGGTTCGATACGCTCGGGCTGTCGTCCTCGACGCCCCGAACCTCGCCCGGTTCGATACGCTCGGGCTGTCGAGGACGCCAGCCCCTACACCACCACTCGCAGGCTGCTGCCTTGGGGGCCGTTCTTCACCGTGATCTTCTGGGGAATGCTGGCGCTGAGCTTGTCCACGTGGGAGATGATCCCCACCAGACGGCTGCCCTGGCTCAGGTCGTTCAGCACGGCCAGGGCGTTGTCCAGCATATCGTCGTCCAGGGTGCCGAAGCCCTCGTCAATGAACAGGGCCTCCAGCTTCATGCCCCCGGCGTGGCTCTGCACCACGTCCGAGAGCCCCAGGGCCAGGGCCAGAGAGGTATAGAAGGCCTCGCCCCCGGAGAGACTTGCGGAGGGGCGGCGCTTGCCTGTGGTCAGATCCAGAACGTCGATCTCCAGCCCCGCGCTGGCGTTGCTCCGGTTGGCCTCGGTCTTGTGCTCCAGCTGATAGCGGCCGCCGCTGATCCGATCCAGGCGGCGGTTTGCCATTTCCAGAATGTCCCGGAACACCGCGCCCATGACGTAGCGGTCAAAGCTCAGCTTGCCGCCTTGACTCGTGGCGCCCACGGCCAGGGTGCCCAGAGCTTCCAGCCGGGCCCAGGCCCCGTCCGTGGCCGCCAGGGAGGCCAGCAGGGCCCGGGCCTGATCCCGGACCCGGGCGGCGGCCTCCAGCCATTGCCCCAGCTCCCGGCTCTGCTGCCGGAGGGACTGACAGCCCCGTTCCGTTTCGGCAAAGCTTGCCTCCAGGGCTTCCAGATCCGCCCGCTCCCGGCCTGCGGTCTGCTCCGTCAGCTCCCGCAGGGCGGCCTCCGTGGCCTTGCGCTCTTGGCAGTAGTCCGACAGCGCGGCCTGCTCCTGCCGGAGCCAGGCCTCCGGCTCCATGCCCCGGCAGGGGAGCAGGGCCGCGGTCACCGCAGCCGCGTCGGCGAAGCCGGTCTCCGCCAGGGCCGCGGCGGAGGCCTCCGCCGCGGCTGCCGCCTCGGCGGTTTTGGCCTCCAGGGTCTGCCGGGCCAGGGCGCGCTGCCCATAGACCACGTCCAGGGCTTCCTTTGCCTGCTTTTCCCGGGCCTCGTGTGCGGTCAGCAGATCGCAGATCCGCGCGTTCTCGACCTGCAGCCCGTGCAGCTCGTCCCTGACTGCGGCCTCGTCCTTGTATTGCATCTGACCGCGGAGCACGCTGACGCCCTCCTGCGCGGCGCTGAGGGCCTTTTCCCGTTCCGTGAGGGCGGCGCGGACGCCGTCGGCTTCCCTGCGCGCCGTCTCGATGGAGCGCTCCGCCTCGGCCAGGGCGGCGCGCAGTCTGTCCCGCTCCGCCACAGCCGCCAGCGCCGCTTCCAGGGCGGCCTGGGCCTGGGTCCTGGCCTCCAGGGCCTCGGCCTCCGCCCGATCCAGCCAGCCGGGGGCGGAGAGCGTCTCCCAGCCTTCACAGTCCGGGCGCAGGGTCTCTACGTACTGCGCCAGCCGCTCCTGGTTGGAGCGCAGCCTGTTCTTGACGGCGTCCAGCTTCTCCTTTTTAAGTTGACGATCCTGTTCCAGGAGCTCCGCCTCCGCCTTTGCTGCGTCCACAGCCTCCTGGGAGGGGATCTCCGCGTCGGACACAGCCAGCCGGGGTAGGGCCTCCCGGGCCAGAGCGGTCCCGCAGACAGGGCACTGGGCGCTGCCGTGGGTCTGGATGTCCCGGTGGAGCTCTGCGGCCAGCAGACCGGCCTGCCCCGCCAGAAAGCGGCGGTAGAGGGCGTCATAGCGCTGGTGGGCGGCCAGGACCGTTTCCGTGCAGCGCCGAAAGCCCTCGTCCTGCCCGGGCAGCTCCGCCGCCCGATCCTGCAGCTTTTGATATTGTTCCCGTACCCCGCCGACTCCCTGGAGGGCGGCGTATATTATTTCTGTCTCTGTGGCCTGCCGCTGGCATTGCTCCGCCTGCAGATCCACGTTTTCCATCCCGGCAAGGGCCTCCCTGTGGGCCTTGCGCTGGGCCTCCAGGGCCTCCAACTGCCGGGAAAGGGCGGTCTGCCGGGACAGGCAGGCGTCCCGCGCCCCCTGGGCCGCGGATAGGGCCCCGGCGGCCTGCTTCCATTTTCCGAAAAGCTCCAGCTGCCGATCCAGCTCCCCCCGCCTGCGGGCAAGGGCGTCCTTCTGGGCGCTGAGCTCCCCGTCGGCCTGCCGGGCCTGCTGGGCCTGCCGGAGCGCGTCCTCCTTCTCGGCGGCCCGGGCGTCCAGGGCGGCCAGATCGTCCCGGGCGGCGTTCCGCTCCCGGGTGCTCCGTTCCGCCTCCCGCAGGGCGGGCAGAGCCCGGTGCAGGGCAGGCTCCGCCCGGTCAAGGACGGCCTGCCGCTGTGCCATTTCCGCCTCCTGGGCATCCAGCGCGGCCAGCTGGGCCCGGCCTGCCTGCAGCCGCTCCAGGGCCTCGTTCAGCGCCCTGCCCTCGGTTTTCTGTACCAGGATGCCGTCCCGGGCCTGCTCCGCCTGCCGCAGACGGGCGTCCAGCGCCTTGCCCCGGGCGCTGCCCTCGGCCACCAAGGCGTCCAGATTTTCGGCCAGCGCAGGCTCCCCGGGCAGGAAGCGGGCCGGATCCTCCTCCGGCGGCAGGATCAGCTGGTGCTCCAACAGGGCCTTCAGCCGTTCCCGGTCAGCGCTCCGCAGGGCGTCCAGCCTTTTCCAGGCCCCGTCCAGAAGCCGCTGATACCAGACGTAGGAGGAGCTGTCAAAGAGCTTGCCCAGGATCTCGTTTTTCTTCTCGCTGTCCGCCTTCAAAAAGTCCCGGAATTCCCCCTGGGCCAGCATGACGATCTTGCGAAACTGCTCCGCGTTCAGACCCAGCAGGCCTTCGCAGGCGGCGCTGACGTTCTCTGCGCCATCCACAGGCGTAAGCCCATCGCCGGTCAGAGAGGCCTTTTTATTGGATTTCTCATTGTTTCCGCTGCCGTCTCTCTTTTTGGGAAAATGGAGCGAACGGATCACGCGGTATTCCTTTCCGGATTGGCTGAAGGTCAAGGCAACAACAGTATCGATCGAACGGTCTACAAGGTCGGAGTGCATCATCTCCGGGGTGCGATCCTTGCCGCTGGCTGTGCCGTAGAGCGCAAAGACGATGGCGTCAAAGATGGTGGTCTTTCCCGCCCCGGTGTCCCCGGAGATCAGATACAGGCCGTTTTCCAGCCGGTCAAAGTCCACGGCGGTGTAGGCGGCGTAGGAGCCGAAGGCGGTCATTTCCAATTTGATCGGTCTCATGCCTGTCCCTCCTTTAACGCCAGCTGCAGAAGCTGGTCCGTTTCCTCCTCCGTGGGGGAGAGGCGGCAGTCCGCCCGCTCCGCCAGCTCCTCGGCCTTCCGCAGCAGGGCCAGGCTGGCCTCGTCCGGCTCCGCCCCGCCCCGGCGCTGGGCGTAGAAGGCGGCAAACAGCTCCGCCAGGCCCATGCGGTTCAGCTCAGCCGCAGAAAGGGTTCCACCCCCCAGCTCAGCCTGATAGGAGGAGCTGATCTCCAGCAGGACGCTGCCCTTGGCCTCCAGCAACCCCCGCAGATCCTCCACAATCTCCGGCGTGACCCGCCGATCCGTCAGCGTCAGGCTCACGTATTCCCCGCCCTCTGTCCGGGCGGCCTCCCCGGCCCGCAGGGCCTCATAGGGGCCCTCTGCCGTCCGCATCCGGTGCAGGGGCTCCAGGGGCAGCAGGGTCACGGCGGGCTCCGTGCCCTTCGGGCCCAGCTCGATCAGCAGGGGCCCCTTGGCCGCCTGCCTGGTCTCGTTGAAATGATAGCAAAGGGGGCTTCCCGCGTAGCGGACTGTGGGCTTCCCCAGGGCGTAGCCGGCGTGAATGTGGCCCAGGGCCACGTAGTCGAAGCCCTGGAAGGCCGAGACGTCCACCTGGCCCACACCGCCCACCATGGTCTCCGAGCCGCCCCGCTCCGCCTCCGTGCCGCCCAGGGTCACGTTCTGGTGGGCCGCCAGCACGTTCCGCCGGGTGAAGTCCACCGGCTGGGCGGCCAGCACGGCCCGGACGGCCGCGTCGTAGTCCCGCAGCTCCGTCCCCAGGGCCTCCGACGCCAGGGCAGGGAAGAGGTAGGGCATGAGCCAGAAGTCCACCGGCCCATATTCGTCTGAGAGCGTCACCCGGGTCAGCGCCCCGGGGGCGGTCAGGGGCGGGGCGATGTGCAGCCCTGCCCGGGTCAGCAGCGTCCGGCCAAAGGCCAGCCGCTGGGCGGAATCGTGGTTGCCGGGGATCAGCATGACCTGTACGCCCAGATCCGTCAAGCCCGTCAGCAGTCGGCTCAGCAGCTCCACAGCCCCCGCCGACGGGGCGCTCCGGTCGTAGACGTCCCCTGCGATCACCACGGCGTCCGGCCGCCGGGCCTCGCAGAGCCGGAGAAAGGCCTCCACCCAATGGGGCTGATCCCCCGCCTCCAGCAGGGAGACCCCGTGGAGGCTCTTGCCCAGGTGCAGGTCTGCCAGGTGGATCAATTTCATGGAAAACACCCCCGTCGGAAGTTGAGAATTGAAGGTTGATAATTGTAAAATCCGTAGGGGCCGATGCCCACATCGGCCCTTTTGACGTTATTTTATCATAAGATTATTCCCCGCGCAAGGAAGTTTCCTATTGATTTCCACAGCAAGGGTGATATAATATAATCAGCGAGATATGGCTATCAAAAGCAAGGAGGATCTTTCCATGCGTTCGATCCGTGATATTTATAAAATCGGCAAGGGCCCGTCCTCGTCCCATACCATGGGGCCGGAGCGGGCTGCCCGGATATTCAAAGAGGAGCACCCGGACGCGGAGGCGTTCCGTGTGGTGCTCTATGATTCCCTGTCCAAAACCGGCGTGGGCCACGGCACGGATCGGGTCCTGCGCCAGGTCCTGGAGCCCACCCCCACGGAGATCGTCTTTTCCAAGGACGACCCCGAGGATCTGAGGCACCCCAATACCCTGGACTTCTACGCAGTGGAAAACGGCGTGGAATCCGCCCCCATGCGGGTGGAGTCCGTGGGCGGCGGCGATATCGTGGTGGAGGGCAGGCAGAACGACGAAAACGAGGACGTCTACCCGGAGAATTCCTTCGCCGAGATCAAGCAGTTCTGCGAGTGGCGGAAGATCCGCCTTTGGGAATACGTGGAAATGACCGAGGGTGCGGAGATCTGGTCCTTCCTGGCCCAGGTCTGGAAGACCATGCGCTGGGCCATTGCCGACGGCCTCCATGCCCAGGGCATCCTCCCCGGCGGTCTGCATCTGGAGCGGAAGGCCAAGCTGCTCTATGAGCAGGCGGAGCGGAATCAGCTGGTGCAGGTGAAGGAGACCCGGATCATCTGCGCCTATGCCTTCGCGGTCTCCGAGCAGAACGCCGACAACGGCACCATCGTCACAGCCCCCACCTGCGGCAGCTGCGGCGTGGTCCCGGCGGTGCTGCGCTATATGCAGGAGCAGCACGGCTACTCCGACGAGAAGATCCTCCACGCCCTGGCGGTGGCGGGCCTGATCGGCAACCTGATCAAGCACAACGCCTCCATTTCCGGCGCGGAGTGCGGCTGCCAGGCGGAGATCGGCGCAGCCTGCTCCATGGCGGCGGCAGCCCTGGCGGAGCTCTGCAATATGAACCTGGCCCAGATCGAGTACGCGGCGGAGATTGCCCTGGAGCACCACCTCGGCTTGACCTGCGACCCCATCTGCGGCCTGGTGCAGATCCCCTGCATCGAGCGCAACGCCGTGGCGGCCATGCGGGCCATGAACGCCCTGAACCTGGCCTATTTTCTCTACGACACCCGCTCCATCAGCTTTGATATGGTGGTCAAGACCATGTACCAGACCGGCATCAACATCTCCAAGGCCTTCCGGGAGACCGCCGAGGGCGGCCTGGCGCGGCTGTACCGGCGGGGGAGATAACACAAAAAACGGAAAAGGAAAAACAAAAAACGAGGAAAAATACCTCTTGCTTTTTTCCGCTGCGTCTGTTATAATCTATTCCACAATAGGTTCGCGGATATAGTTCATCGGTAGAACGTCAGCTTCCCAAGCTGAACAGGAGGGTTCGACTCCCTTTATCCGCTCCAAAAACCGGCCCAAAAGGCCGGTTTTTTTTACAATCTTTGTAATCTCCTTCGCTTTTTTTCGGGTATATGGGTGAAGGGCCTTCTCAACAATGAGCTTTGACCCGATTCGAGGTGACGACATGAACGACGACATACTGGTTCGGGAGATCCTGAATCGCAAGGAAACCGGACTTGCTTCGGCAAAAAAACAATACGGCGCCTACTGCCTGTACGTTGCCCGCAACGTGCTGCACAACGAGCAGGACGCGGAGGAGTGCCTGAACGACGCCCTGCTGGCCGCCTGGAACAGCATTCCGCCCCAGCGGCCCGAAAATCTGAAAACTTATCTGGGAAAGCTGGTTCGGGAGATTGCGGTGGATCGCCTGCGTCGGAACACGGCCCAAAAGCGCGTCGCGCCTGCCGCCCTGGTTCCGCTGGACGAGCTGGAGGAGCTGGTGGGAAACGCTTCGGTGGAAGAACGAATGGAGGAGGCGGAGCTGTCCCGTATGATTTCCGCGTTTCTGCAAACCCTCCCGGAAACGGAACGCACGCTGTTTATCCGCAGATACTGGTATTATGACTCCGTCAAGCAGATCTGTGCGCGCTTTGGGTTCAGCAAGAGCAAAGTTACAGTCACCTTGATGCGTACGCGGGAGAAGCTCGCCAAATATCTGAAAAAGGAAGGGTATTTATTATGAAAAGTGATCAACTTCGCCGCGCCATCGGCGGGATCGACGCCAGGCTCATCGAAGCAGCCGATCGCCCCATGGCGACGAAGCAGCAGTCCTCCGGTTCCCCGCGCTTTCGGATCCCGCGGGCCGCGCTGATCGCGGCGGTGTTGGCCGTGCTGTTGAGCCTCGGCGCGGTTGCCTACTACGTGATCTCCCATGAGAACACCGCCGCGCTTTTGCAGAAAAACCCGTTCGCCGAGGGCGAGCTCCAGCCGGAGCTTGACGAAACCGGCAGGCAGATTCTGGATGTAGCCGCCGTGGATCTGGGGATTTCCCAGACGAGCAACGGCACGACCATCACGCTGGACTCTCTGATGGGCTACCGGGACGAGCGGGAGTCCCTGTATTATCTGACCTTCACCGTGACCCCGCCGGAGGGCTACGAGTTTCCGGACAACATGAAGTACTGGTGCTTCTGGAACGACCGGTTCACCCTGAACCCCGATGATATCGTGCTTCCACGCGCCGCCTCCACGGTCAAAAACCCCGACGGAACCGCCAGCGTGCTGTGGGCCCTGATGCCCCAGGGTGACCCGAGCGGGCATAGCCTGCACGTGGAGATCGACGGCTTCGGCACTGCGGACAAGGCGGTCGTCGCCTCTGTGTATGACGGCAGCCGCCAGATCGAGCTGTCCGGCAGCTGGAGCTTTGACCTCAGCCTGCCCGCCCTGCCGGAAACCCGGGAGATCCCACTGGACGCCGCTGCGCTCAGGGAGGCGGGGCTGCCCGTGACGGCCCTGCGGCTGAACAGCTTCGGCGGCATCGTGGAACTGGACAACGCGGCCATTGATATGACCGGAAAGACCCATTATCTGGAAACCTTCCGTCTGGAATATCCGGACGGCAGGGGATACAGCGTTTCCTTCGGCGAATACGGCAGCAACCTTTGGCCCAACGTGGACGAGCAGGGAAACGTCTTTACCAGAATCGTATTCCTGAACCCCCAGCCCATTCAGGAGGCCAGCGCCGTCGTCATAGACGGCGTTCGGATCCCGCTGAGCTGACGATAAACCGAGCACCCCTCCGGGACAGGCCCGGAGGGGTGCGCTTTACGCTCCCAGCAAGTTTTGATCAAACGCGAACAGGGTTTCGTTGATCTCATAGATATCGTAGTTGCCCCGGGTGATGAAGTATTCGATGATGACGTCGAACTTGCTGCTGTGGGAGAGGGCAAAGCCCGCCTTCATCAGCAGCTCCGCGGCCTCGGCCAGGGGCAGCTCCAGGGCGATGGCAAAGGCAATGGCCGTGGGCTTGGAGGGGCGGTAGGCCGGGTCGGAGCGGATCTTGGAGAAGAGCTTCCGATCCACGTTGGCCCGCTTGTAGCAGTCCGCGTCCTTCATGCCCTTCTCGTCGATCTTCCGCAGGAGCATCTGGGAAAAGCTCTCGTCCAGACAGCGGAGCCGTTCGTCCAGGCTCTCCCGGTCGCAGACGTCCTCCTGCGCACAGGCGTCCTCCATCACGGCGTCGCAGACTGCGGCCTCGGCCCGCTTCTCCGCCTTGGCCCGGGCAAAGAGCTTCCGGGGCTTGGACGGGGCGGAGGCTGCCGCGCCCAATGGTGCGGCGGGGGCGTTGGCAGCCGGGGCAGCCATCCCGGCCCCTGCCATCGCGGCCGCAGCCAGGATCGGCGGCGCGGGCTGCTTCCAATTCGCGTCCAGATAGGCCCGCACTTCTGTATACAGTTGTCGGCGGCGTTCTTCGTCCATCACGAACCTCCAATCCTCTGTAGCGGCGCACTAAGGTAGCGCCATAGCACCGCAGTACTGTAGCGGCGCACTAAGGTAGCGCCATCAGACGGCTACCGAATAATCTTTGATGGCTTCAAATACCGCTCCTGCTCCGAGAACACGCAGCCGCAGTATTTCTGAATATAGAATCCCAGCTCCCGGGCCCGCTCCTGGCCCTGCCGGAACAGGGGCCGGAAATCCCGGTACTGGAAGCGGACGTGCCAGTTGTCGGCTGCCCGCTCCGCCACCTCCTTCAAAAGCTCGTGGTTCTGATAGGGGGAGATAAAGAGGCTGGAGCTGAAGCTGTCGAAGCCGTTCTGGGCGGCGTACTCCGCCGCGGCAAAGAGCCGCATTTCATAGCACTTCACGCAGCGGCCCTCAATGTCCTCCGCTACCGCCCGGACGAAGGGCCGCAGGCCGTAGTCGTCCTGCTCCACCAGGGGCAGGGAGATGGTGGCGGCGTAGTCCCGCAGGCAGTTCCGGCGGGCCCGGTACTCCGTGAAGGGGTGGATGTTGGGGTTGTACCAGTAGCCGGTCAGCTCCTGGCCGTCCTGACGCAGCGTGTCGATACACATATTGGCGCAGGGCGCGCAGCAGATATGCAGCAGGGTTTTCATAGAAAATGCACCTCGTTTCCTGCGGCTATTGTACCGCGGAAATGAGGTGGTGTCAATTCTTTTGTAGGGGGCGGCGTCCTCGACGCCCCGAGCCTGGTTGGTATGGGAAAGATTCAAGGCGGCGTCCTCGACGCCCCGAGCCTGGTTGGTATGGGAAAGATTCAAGGCGGCGTCCTCGACGCCCCGAGCCCGGTTGAAACGGGAAAGATTCGGGGCGTCGGGGACGCCGCCCCCTACGCGTTATTGCAGCCTCCGCAGGATATGTCGCATCTCCACACCCAGGACTGCGGCAGCTGCGGCCTTGATGAGATCGAAGCCCACGAAGGGAACCACGCAGACGGAGAGGGAATGGGCGAAGCTGTTTTCCGTTACCAGGGCGAACTGCACCGTGCCGCAGAGGTAGCACAGCGCCATCCCCGCCACACAGCCCCCAAAGGCAAGCAGATATTCCAGCCCCCGCTTTTTCACGGGGATCCGCCGGAACAGGGCGATCACCGGAACCATCAGCAGATAGGACCAGATATAGCCCCCCGTGGGGCCGGGAATGGCGCTGAGTCCTGTGTTGCCGCCGGAGAAGATGGGCAAAAACAGCCCCAGCCCCAGATAGACCAGCACCGTCAGCTGGGCCGTCCCCCAGTCCAGGGTCACAGCGCAGAGCATCACGGCGAAGATCTGCATGGCAAAGGGAATGGGCCCCGAAAGGGGAATGGCGATGGGAGAGAGCACGCAGAGGATCGCGGCAAAGATCGCCGCGGTCGTCATCCGCAGAAGCTTTTCGTGTGTCATGGTGTGCATAGATCCTTTCCTGTCCTTCGGGGCCTATCATACACCGAAGAAAATAAATTGTCAACCATTTTTCAATAAAAATGGTTGACAATCAATGCTTATCCCTGTGTTCCACACTCAAACTTGTTTCTTCAGCTTCCGCAACAGAGTTAGAACAAACACAAAGATTGCTGCGATCATAACAAAGAATGCAATCTTGACGATCAAATCAAGGGTGGGCATTTGCACTGCAACAGTTTTCTCTCCGTGATCTTCGATCGTGACGCGGTAATAGAATCCGCAATGGAAATAATAGGTTGCTCCTTTTACCGTGATTTTTTCGGGCGTTTGCATGAAGCTGGGAAGCTCTGAATAGGATCTTTCTTCAAGCACAGCACCGTTCAAGTCCATAACATAATGGGATGAAGCGCTGTCCAAAAGGAGCTTGTCTCCATCGACATGAAACACATAATTCTTACTTGTCTTTGGTGAGATGGTACGCAGCAGTTGCCCGCTTTTATCAAAAACGCGGATTTCCTCCGTCAGACCCACGTAGATATTCCCCGCAGGGTCTATCCGGATTCCCATGCACTCGACTCTTACTGTTCCGGACAGCAACAGGATCATGATTACGAGTTCGATCACCCACAAGACAGCGAAGACTGCCAAATATTTGCGGTAATTCGGAAGACGCCTTTTCAATTCAGCTAATTCCATAATATGCCTCCAGAAAAAGAAACAACTTGGGGTGACACAGGGAATTGCCCCCTGTCCGCATTAACCAATGCTGCTAATGGATCTTCTCCAACACACGGAAATCATGATCCAGCCATACGGTATTCCTATTTTCATCGCAGCCGATCAAATAATCCTCATGAAAGACGAAAAGGCCGGTATAGATGTCTCCGGATAATCGCGTGGCCTCTCCTGTCTTCCAGTTGATTCTGTAGCAACCCTGCGTTTGATCGTCTTCATAATGAAGCATCCCGAACGTCCCGCTTTTTTCCCAGCGTTCCACAGAGAGAAAAACATAGTCGCCGGACACAGTGATCGCGGATTGAGAAACCATACACGGAATAGAAAACAGCTCATTTACTTCACCGGACGGTGAAAGATAGTAGAGAAGATGCTCTCCGCCCTCGTTACACAAGATGAATCCGTCCTCTACGGGAAGCAAGTACCTTTCGTCCGCCCAAGGCAGATCTACCTGCTGTTCCCCGCCTTGGGATACGCGATACAATTCTGAAGCTTTTACTTCGTGGTGCTTTAGACAAAATTGCAGTTCTCCGAGAAGATAACTGTCCTGTTCGCTTTCTTCTTCAACGACAGCGCCTTGGTTCAGAACATAAAACCGTTCCTTCGGGCCATGGATGGAAATATGCAGGGAGCCATCCGGCGTAAAGAATTCAACTGAGCGTTCGCCCTTTTCGAGGATAATTCCCGCAGGTAATGCTTTTTTCTCGCGAAAAGAATAGCAGCAGAGTTCTTTTTCTCCGGAGGGATCGTCCAAATCATTCCGCCAGAAATAGTACAAGCCGCCGCTGAAGCCCACCGGCAAATGGTTGGCAAGCAGACTGTCCGACTCCGTTGAAAGGGGAGAAAAGGAGCTTCCTTCCAAACAGGAAAGCGAATTTTGTTCAGCGCAATAAATGGTATGTTCGGCAGCGCCGAGAAAACGCCCGCTTCCACGCTGATGTGTATTGGCAAGCAGAAAGTGGTCTGAGACTGCGACGGCTTCCATGCTGTCCGGCGCATGACATCCGGTGATCAGAAAGACGAAAAGCAAGAAAACAGACCCAATGGGGGTAAATTTCTTCATTGCTGTCCTCCTATGATAAGGGAACCTATTATTAGAGGTTCCCTTTACTTTTTTGCAGACTATGTCACGAATTACAGTACCGATTCACTAAAAATGCAATCAGGTAAATCGGAAGCCCAATGCAATTAACCGTAAAAATAAACTGCACAATGCTGCTCCAATAGCGTTTGCGCTTTCCGGTCATACGGAAAACTTCCTTTTTGAGACAATACAGAAAGAACAGCTCCAATGCGCCGAAAACAAGGATGAGAAGAGCACCGATATAATACTTTTCCCGAACTTCAGGCGCCAAATAATTGCTTTTTCGCCACAAATAGCTTACGATCTCAATCGCTGACGCAAGAAAAAAGGAAAAAGTTACATACAAAATAATTCTCTTTTTCACAAGTTAATCCTCCAAAAATGTATTTTTCGTGCCCGGTCATTCTGATCCGCGCAGCGGTGAAGAATCCGCTCTTGCGTGAGAATCGACGGATTCTGTTGGAAATCGTCGGAGAGTCAGCCAGCGGGGAATAACGCAGAGAACCGTCTCCAATTTTTTGCATGTTCCGTAGAACAGGAAGAATGGTTGTTCACTCAGGACAAGGAACCATTGTCTGTCCGCACAGACTGCGCTCACTGTGCTTGCCGTCCGTCCCTCCCTCTTCATGTCATGCGTAAAGATATTTTCCACACCAAGGGCAATAACGAATTTTAACAAATGACTGTCCTCCATCGTGGATTACAATTCCATATGAATTGCTGTCCTCATCAAATAGTAACAGGCAATCAGGACATTCAAAGGGAGAATCATGGATTGTACAGTGATTAGTAGTATAGAATTGCATCAGCTCGCAACATTTTTTCTCCATATAAATTCATCCTCTCTAATTAAGGAATTTTAATGAATCTTCCTGGCACAGGCGGCTTATACATATAAAGGGAGTGCCCTTTTGGATTTCCCCGTGCAAACGGGCAATCCGGCAGAAAAGCTGGCAGAGGAGAGGCAACCGAAAAGGTGAATTGCCGGACGGGCAATCTGCCCGCCGGGGCTGTCATTCTGAGCGAAGCGAAGAATCCGTAGCCATGGTATTCCAAGAAAATCGCCAGAGAGAAGCGGATCCTTCGACTTCGCATATGCTTCGCTCGGGATGACGGGGAGGGGAAGCTTTCATCTACCCCGGAAGGCCGAAGCCCTTCCGGGGTGCGTTATTTTGAGAAGAATCTTTTGCTCGAATCAGCGCAGGAAGTAAGACGTTCACATAGAACTTGGAACTGTCCTCATGAATCGTCCTTTGATTGATTTAACCTCTCTGTGGGAACCCATTTTGAAGATTGCAGCGTTAAAAGTATGCTTACTGGGAGGATTAAATAACAATATGCAACTGTCAAAACGCAGATAATAATCACTCTTTTTAGTTCAATATTCGAGGTGAAACGAAATAAATCTCTAATTTCATCAGAGAAAACGAATATAAGAATAGTAATCGCCAACGATAAAACTACGCTAAGTGCCAATGCAGCTTTGCGATATCTAGTTCCGCATGGCGAGATCCCTTTAAAGCAGTATTTGCATGATAATATAAGTGTTTTATTCTTTCGTGAGCGAATAACACGCATTGCATTTTTCATTGTCCGATCCGGAGTAAAATCTTGTTGTTTCAATGCTCATCCCCCCAATGTGTATTCGTAATAGTAATGTTCACGTAGATAATATGATTCAAGTGTAGGATTATTTGTTAAAGTCCGCGGAATACGCGTATAGTATAATGTTTCGGTATAATAGAATGTTGTCCCGGAAAGGGCAGCTTTCCTATATCCGCATACTGTAATAGCATACTCATCGTAACCGGTTCCAGGATTTAACGGACATCTTTCTCCTGGGAAAAGAATAATTGAAATTCCGCATACAGCAGCACCAACAAGAATTGCTGGTACAATTTTTAAACCAGCAGCAGTACCAATAAGTGTTCCAACACTTCCCCCTGGAATCGCTCTAATGAAGGTGCTTACTCCGGCGTAAATATCTCCCAATAATCCTTCATCATCTTCAAAATACGCTGTATCTTCTATTACAACAATCTGACAAACGGGCTGATAATAATCCCACTCAACGTACGCAGAACTACCGGTCGAGATGGTATGTTGTCTAAGATATTCTCGCACCGATGCCTAATTGAAATAAGATTCCAACCATTGTTGCTCTGTCCACATATATTTCTTTTCCGAATGATTCAATAAAACCATTTACAGTTCCCGGTGGAGCTTGAATATAGTTGTATTTCGTCCCTTTTTCTATCATAGAAGCTGACGATACCGAAACGTCAAATTCTGTCCCGGCTAATGTAAAATGTGCATGATCGTCATCGTCCCAGTTTAATTCTACTCCGCAAGCAGCCAGCACCTGCAAAGCCGGAATATGTTTATCTTTCGTTGCAATTTTCGTATTGGTTCCTTCAAAAGATACTGTCACATAATCCGCCGCTTCAAGATCTTTTTCGTGCTGTTCTGATGCGTGGCTCGGCTCTGAACAACTCGAAAATATTAAATTGGTAAGTATTATTAGAATCAATGCAATTCTTTTCATAGTCATACCCTCATCGGTCATTCGTTAGATAAATGCATTCAAAAGGATCGGATATTTTTAGTGAGGGCAGAGGCGGTTTCGCACAGGGGACGGCTCAGCCCTCTTTTCGCACAAATACGATCTGTTGGCCGACATACTTCCCGTCAAAAAGCTCGTCCCTCGTTACAACCGCCGTCATCTTTTCGGGTGAAAACGTACATCTGCATACAAATTGCTCAAAATTATAATCGCTGTACGGATTCTCCTCACTTGGAATCCAAGTATTGAAAATATAAAACTTGTTGTTGTAAGTATCAAACCCGCCGGGCATTGGATTTGAAACAAACTTGTCAGCAACCTCGTCAAATTGACATTCTACGATTCCGTCCTCCCGGACGTATAACGTGATCTTCGGATCCTCACAGACCCAGACAGAGTTCGGATACTCACTCGGCTTATGCTCGTACGTCGGACGATCCATTACACTGGCGAAATGCCACTTTAAATCCTCCTGTTGGAATCCAACGCAAGGACGGATGACGTCATAGAACACCGTGTTGTAATCTACGGGCAATCCGTTCAGAAACATACACTTGGGATCACCTCCGCCGATCAGCAATTCGAGAATCTTTTCACCTTTCTGATTTTCCAAAACGTAGTACAAGCGGGCATCGACGTATCTTCTGGTCAGCTCGATCGGCTCGATCACGTCGGGACGGAGCTGATCCCGGAACACCTGGACAGAGTCAGAACAATCCTGCCCCTCCAAGCGATACATCATAATACCGTCTTCTTGGTTGTCGACCCAGTTGATCAAATCCTCCACGCTGAGGGGGGCTCGAAAGCTGATCCACGGATTGGCAAAATAAACTGTGATTCGGAGGTCTTCAAGCTTCTCTTCTGCAAGGGCATCCTGGATCTGATTGCACAGTTTGCTTTTCTGGCTGCAGCCGGGGAGAAGCAGAAGGCAGAATAGAGCTGCAAGTATCACCAACGTCTTTTTCATCGTTTCATCCCTCGGTTCGCATATAGACATTGTTTTCATTTTTTTGTTCTTCACAACCTCATTTTACTCTTGACTATTCTTGCAAGCTGTGTTCCCCATTTCCGAAGTACTAGCTGGACGCCACTTTGAGAAGCCAAGCGTAAGGATAACACTGAGTGGAACTACAGCTGATAAGCATACTGATGTTAGCACGATTGCTATTAGTTCTTTGATATATTTGCTCCATTCCACACTAGTATTAACGTATACAAAGGAATGAAAGAAAGTATAAATGCCCATAAAAAGGAGACAAAATAGAATTTTTGCAGCAGTCAGATACCCACTCCCTACAGGCGAAACACCGTTTTGGCAGTTTTTGCACGAAAGGACGATTGAGTGTTGTTTGCTTGCTCGTAAAACGATCCAAACATTCTCTATTGTTCGATCTGGCGTAAGGCACTTTTTTGCCATTGCTTCACCCCCATAAGTTGAACTCAAAGAAGCTATGATTAATGTCGTGATTAATAGCTCACCTGAAGGATCCTGGTTAATAATGGGGTTGTTATTACAATATGTGAACATATTGTACCCAAGGCATCCTTTACCAGTGCTGGAATAGCTGTCGGCGTTGAGGAAGCGGCCCAGGGCGGGGGCGTAATATCTGCTCTGCAAGTAGTAGAATCCGGACTCTTTGCTGGGGCATTAGCTAACGAGGCAAAAAACGGGGAATTATAGCATCCCCTGACGCACAGGTGTGCGCCGCTACAGCACGTTTCCATCCCCTGGTGACTGGTGACTGCTGCGTGCGGGGAAAGGCGGGCTAATAGCCCGCGCTACCGTAGGGTGCGTCCGTGCGGGGAAAGGCGGGCTAATAGCCCGCGCTACCGTAGGGTACGTCCGTGCGAGGACCGGCGGGCTAATAGCCCGCGCTACCGTAGGGCTCGTCCGTGCGGGGAAAGGCGGGCTAATAGCCCGCCCGTAAGGTGCGTCCGGGCGGGGGACGCCCCCTACGGGCGGGCCTTGCTTACAGCTTCTCGAAATCGGCGGGGCCGTGCTTGCAGAGGGGGCAGACGAAGTCGTCGGGGAGCTCCTCACCCTCGTAGACGTAGCCGCAGATCTTGCAGACCCAGCCCTTCTTGGCCTCGGTCTCGGGCTTGGGCTTCACGTTGTCCTGATAGTAGGTGTAGGTCATGGTCTCCTTGTCGGAGAGGACACGGGCCTCGGTGACGGTGCAAATGAACATCCCGTGGGTGTCCAGATCCACGTACTGCTCCACCTTCAGGCTCATAAAGGCATTGATGTACTTAGGCAGGAAGATCAGCCCGTTATCGGAGCGCAGGGGCTGGCAGTCGGCGAACTTGTCCACGTCCCGGCCGGACTGGAAGCCGAAGTGCTGGAAGACCTTGAAGGGGGCCTCCACCGACAGGCAGTTGACGTTCATCATGCCGGTCTTTTTGATCATATCGTGGGTGTAGTTGGTCTTGTTGACGCAGACGGCGATACGGTTGGGGGTGTTGGTGACCTGGGTCACGGTGTTGACGATGCAGCCGTTGTCCTTGGCCGCGTCCTTGGCGGTGACCACGTAGAGACCGTAGCCGATCTTGAACAGGGCGGTGAGGTCGGATTTGTTGGCGGTCTCGTCATGCTGGGCCAGATAGTCCTTGCAGAGCTCGTCGGACAGGGCCTCGATCTCCGCCTCGCTCTCGGGGCTCAGGCCGCCCTTGATGTGGACGGTGGTCTCGGTGAAGCTCAGATTCTTGCAGCCCTCCAGCTTCTGCTTCATGACCTTGGCGGCCATGGGAGCCCAGGAGCCGTTCTCCATCAGTGCTACGGTCTTGTTCTGCCAGTTGCGCTCGGTGAGATGGCCCAGGAACTCCCGCATATAGGGGAAGATCTCGGCGTTGTAGGTGGTGGTGGCCAGGACGATGCGGCCATAGCGGAAGGCGTCCTCCACGCACTCGTACATATCCTCCCGGGCCAGGTCGGCCACGGAGACCTTGGGGCAGCCCTTGGCCTTCAGCTTCTCCGCCAGCAGCTCCACGGCCTTTTTGGTGTGGCCGTAGACAGAGGTGTAGGCGATGAAGATGCCCGCGCTCTCGGTGGCGTAGGAGGACCAGGTGTTGTACTGGCTGATGTAGTGGCCCAGATCCTCCGTCAGCACAGGGCCGTGGAGGGGGGCAATGACGGCAATATCCAGGGCAGCGGCCTTTTTCAGCACGGCCTGGACCTGGGCGCCGTACTTGCCCACGATGCCGAAGTAGTAGCGCCGGGCCTCGCAGTCCCAGCCCTCGGGATCCTCCACGTCGTTGGCCCCGAACTTGCCGAAGCCGTCGGCGGAGAAGAGCACCTTGTCCTTGGCGTCGTAGGTCATAATGACCTCGGGCCAGTGAACCATGGGGGCCTGGACGAAGTGGAGGGTATGCTCGCCCAGCTCCAGGGTGTCGCCCTCCTTCACCACGATCCGGCGGTCAGCGTACTCGGTGCCGAAGAAGTTCTTCATCATGGGGAAGGCCTTGGCAGAGCTCACCAGGGTGGCCTTGGGGTAGCTCTCCATGAAAAGCTGGATGTTGGCGCTGTGGTCGGGCTCCATGTGCTGCACCACCAGATAGTCGGGCTGCCGCCCGCCCAGCTCCGCGGCCAGGTTGGTGAGCCACTGCTTGCCGAAGTTCTGATCCACCGTGTCCATCACGGCGATTTTTCTGTCCAGAATGACGTAGGAGTTGTAGGCCATACCCAGGGGAACGTCAAAATGCCCCTCAAACAGGTCGATCTGATGGTCGTTGACGCCAATGTAGCGGATGTCCTTGCTTACGTTCATGGTGATTCTCCTTTACGTTATAGTAGGGACGGCACTCTGCCGTCCGGATGTGCAGCGCGGCAATCTGCCGGTCATGCTTGTAGGGGCCGGCGTCTCGACGGCCCGAACGTATTTGTTTCGGAAAGGTACGGGGCGTCGAGGACGCCGCCCCCTACGCGTCGATGCTAAAATCCTAAATTGCCATTGACCAGAATGACATGGATTCTTCCAGCGTGCCGGGAATAGCGGGTGATCAAGAACTGACAGCAGATGGTGTCCGGGCTCTTGCAGTCCATGCAGGCTCCGGTCTTGGAGCAGGGAGTGTTCAGCCCGAAGCGCTGGGCGTTGATGGGGGCGGCCACGTTCCGGGCCCGCTTCATGGCGGCGTCCAGATCCTTGCAGACCTTGTTCATGCCCGCGATGATGACCACCTTCTTCGGCCCCTGGGCAATGGCGGAGACCCGGTTGGCGTTGCCGTCGATGTTCACCAGGATGCCGTCTTCGGTCATGGCGTTGGTGGAGCTGAGGAACACGTCCGCGTCGTAGGCGGCCAGCATGGCGGCCCGGCGGTCGGTGTAGGCTTCCCGGTCGATGAAGCAGTAGTCCGGCCCCTTCACGGCCTCCACCAGGCCGATCTCGTGGGCGCTCATGGCCCCGCCCATGGTGACGGAGCTGCCCTTGGGGATCAGAGAGAGGGCCAGCTGCAGGGCCTCCTCCCGGCTGGCGGCGTAATAGCCGCTCATGTTGCGGGACTCCAGCCCCTTGATGACGGTCTGCGCCAGAAGCTCATTTCGTTTTACAATGTTTTTATCCATACGTACCTCCTGTTTTTTCCGTTTTTTCAGCTGGAGAATGGGAAAGCGCGGGGATCATTTTGCTCATAATTATTATAAGGTCTGCGCCCGGTTCCGTCAATACGAAAAAATGGTTTCTTTGTCCAAAAAAATCTTGACAAGCCGCGGGGGATTGTGATACTTTGTAGTGGGAAAACCAATGGAATACACGTTCAAATAATAGTGTCGGATGATGGACCCGGGAGAGACCGCCGCGGGCGGCGCCGAAGGGGATCGCAAAAGCTCTCAGGCAAAAGGATCGGGTCAGGACGAAACACCGTAAAGTGCGCTCCTCGCGCACGCCGTAGGTGCAACCCGCGCAGGGCGCGGGGAATCTCTCAGGCTTAAGACGGTGGCACAGACCTCTTGGGCCTGTGCCACCCTTTTTATGATAAGCAAAACCATTTTCAATACACAGGAGGTAATCCCCATGAGCGAACTCAAACGCACCCAGCTTTACAACGCACATCTGGCGGCCGGCGCCACGATGGTGGACTTCGGCGGCTGGGAAATGCCCATCCAGTACCCCAGCGGGATCGTGGCTGAGCACCTGTACACCCGGAAATGCTGCGGCATCTTCGACGTCTCCCACATGGGCAGACTGTTGATCGAGGGCCCCGAGCGCCTGAAATTCCTGCAGCACGTCCTGACCAGCAACGCTGCCGCCCTGACCCTCAACAAGGCGCAGTACTGCATCATCCCCAACGAAAACGGCGGCGCCGTGGACGACGCCTACCTCTACCAGTTCGAGGAAGACCGCTACCTGCTGGTGGTGAACGCCTCCAACACCGACAAGGATCTGGCCTGGTTCGAGCCCATCGTCAAGAACTACGACTGCAAGATCCGCAACATCTCCGGCGAGACCATCTCCATCGCGGTACAGGGCCCCGAGAGCGGCAAGATCCTGGCCAAGCTGGCCGGGGTCGAGGAAGTCACCGAGCCCGCCCGCAACAACCTGTCCATCCTGGACATGGAAGGCCACAAGGTCTGGGTCGCCCGCACCGGCTACACCGGCGAGCCCATCGGCTATGAGATCTTCCTGAAGAACGAGGACGCCGACTGGATCTGGAACCGGCTCATGGAGCTGGGCGCCAAGCCCGCCGGTCTGGGCGCCCGCGACACCCTCCGCATGGAGGCCATGCTGCCCCTCTACGGCGACGAAATGGGCATCGACGAGGAAGGCAACGAAATGCCCATCTTCGGCCTGGCTCTGGCTCGCTTCGCCGTTTCCTTCGACGAGTGCAAGGGCGACTTCATCGGCCGCAAGGCTCTGGAGAAGCAGGCTGCCGCCCAGACCGCGTTCCGTGAGAAGCGCGGCACCGAGGCCGACCTGGTGGAGCTGCCCAAGCGGGTGCGTCCCATCGCGCTGAAGGATCGCGGCGTCATGCGTCACGGCATGGAGGTCTTCTACCAGGGCGAGAAGGTGGGCTACGTCACCTCCGCCACCATGATCCCCTACTACAAGACCGAGGGCGAGGGCGCTGAGGCCAAGCTGCTGGAGGAGACCGGCAAGCGCGCCATCGGCATCGCCTTCATCCGCTCCGACATCCCCACCAACGCCGAGGTCGAGGTGGACGTGCGCGGCAAGCGGCTCAAGGCCGTGATCCCCCTGAAGCACGTGGCCAACAACGTGCCCCCCTACGTGATCCCCGTTATCGCTCAGTGATCCGCCTGTCTCAACGCAGACAGTCCCATTCAAACAAATCAACGATCAATATAATTTTAGGAGGAAACTATTATGACTATCATTCCCGATCTGAAGTATGCCAAGTCCCATGAGTGGGTCAAGGAAGAGGGCGGCATCGCCACCGTCGGCATCACCGATTTCGCGCAGGACGCCCTGGGCGACGTGGTTTTCATCAACCTGCCCGAGGCCGGTGACGAGGTCGTTGCCGGTGAGTCCTTCGGCGACGTGGAGTCCGTCAAGGCTGTCTCCGATCTGGTCAGCCCCGTGTCCGGCATCGTGAAGGCTGTCAACGAAGAGCTGATCGACGCCCCCGAGATGCTGAACTCCGATCCCTACGGTGCGTGGATCATTAAGGTCGAGCAGGTCACCGATCGCGAAGAGCTGCTGGACGCTGACGACTACGAGGCCCTTTGCGCCGAGGAGGGCTAAATGGGTAGCTACGTTCCCGGGACGCTCTCGGAACGGCAGCAAATGCTGAAGGCCATCGGCATGGAGCGCGAGGACGCGCTCTACGCCGACGTGCCTGCCCAGATGCTCCTGACTGAGCCCCTGAATATTCCCTCCGGCATGAGTGAGCTGGAGGTCCGCTCCAAGATGGAGGCCATTGCCGCCGAGAACAAGGTCTTCCAGACCGTGCTGCGCGGCGCCGGCGCTTACGATCACTACATCCCCAGCATCGTCAAGTACATTCCCAACAAGGAAGAGTTCCTGACGGCCTACACCCCCTACCAGGCTGAGATGAGCCAGGGTATCCTGCAGTCCATCTTCGAGTACCAGACCATGATCTGCCAGCTCACCGGCATGGACGTGTCCAACGCCTCCGTCTACGACGGCGCCACTGCCGCCGCTGAGGCTGCCGCCATGTGCCGTGACCGCAAGCGCAGCGTCACTCTGGTCTCCGCCGCTCTGCACCCCGACGCCATCAACACCATCCGCACCTACTGCTACGGCGCCAACGCCGAGATGCGGATCGTCCCCTGCAAGGACGGCAAGACCGATCTGGCCGCCCTCAAGGAGATGCTGACCCCCGACGTGGCTTCCTTCGTGCTCCAGCAGCCCAACTTCTTCGGCCAGCTGGAGGACGCCAAGGCCATCGGCGAGGCGGTCCACGAAGCCAAGGCCATGTTCGTCCTGTCCTGCGATCCTCTGAGCCTCGCCATCCTGCCCACCCCCAAGGAGCTGGGCGCTGACGTGATGGTGGGCGAGGGCCAGTGCCTGGGCCTGCCCATCGCCTGGGGCGGCCCCTACCTGGGCATCATGGCTACCACCGAGAAGCACATGCGCAAGCTGCCCGGCCGTATTGTGGGCGAGACCCACGACGACGCCGGCAACAAGGCCTACGTCCTCTCCCTGCAGGCCCGCGAGCAGCACATCCGCCGCGAGAAGGCCAGCTCCAATATCTGCTCCAACGAGGCCCTCTGCGCCCTGACCGCCGGCCTGTATATGGCTACCATGGGCCCCGAGGGCATGCGTGAGGCCGCCCGGCAGACCACTGCCAAGGCCCACTACCTGCAGAGCGAGCTGTGCAAGCTCCCCGGCGTCAGCATGAAGTACGCCGGCGAGTTCTATCAGGAGTTCGTCACCGTGATGCCCAAGCGGGAAGCCGTCCTGGCCGCGCTGGAAGAGGCGGGCATCCTGGGCGGTCTGCCCCTGGGTGAGAACGAGATCCTCTGGTGCGCCACCGAGAAGAACACCAAGGCCGAGCTCGACAGAGCCGTTGCCATCGTAAAGGAGGTGCTGGCGAAATGAAGCTGATTTTTGAGAAGAGCGTTCCCGGTCGTCACAGCAGCCTTCTGCCCGCCTGCGACGTTCCTGCCTACGAGCTGCCCAAGAAGCGCCAGGCGTCCCTGGATCTGCCCGAGCTGTGCGAGAACGACATTTCCCGTCACTACACCCAGCTCTGCCAGCGAGTCCACGGCGTCAACTGCGGCTTCTATCCCCTGGGCTCCTGCACCATGAAGTACAATCCCCGCATCGATGAGGAAATGGCTGCGCTGCCCGGCTTCACCAACGTCCATCCCCTTGCACCCGCTTCCTCTGTGAAGGGCAGCAAGGAGGTCCTGGAGCTGGCTGCCAAGTACCTGTGCGAGATCTCCGGCATGGACGGCATGACCTTTCAGCCTGCCGCCGGCGCCCATGGAGAATTCACCGGCGTGCTGCTGATCAAGCAGTACCATGACGCCCGGGGCGACAAGGCCAGAACCAAGATCATCGTTCCCGACTCCGCCCACGGCACCAACCCCGCCACCGCTGCCATGTGCGGCTACGACGTGGTGAACGTGGCTTCCGCCCCCGACGGCTGCGTAGATCTGGAGGCCCTCAAGGCCGCTCTGGGCCCCGACACCGCCGGTCTGATGCTGACCAACCCCAACACCGTCGGCATCTTCGACAAGAACATCCTGGAGATCACCCGTCTGGTGCATGAGGCCGGCGGCCTGTGCTACTACGACGGCGCCAACCTGAACGCCGTTATGGGCCACGTCCGTCCCGGCGACATGGGCTTCGACTGCATCCACATGAACCTGCACAAGACCTTCGCTACGCCTCACGGCGGCGGCGGCCCCGGCGCGGGCGCTGTGGGCTGCAAGGAGTTCCTGAAGCAGTTCCTGCCCCAGTCCGCTCTGATGCAGGGCGAGGGCCATATCCAGGTCCGGAGCTTCGCCGGCAACTTCCTGGTGGTCGTCCGGGCTCTGACCTACCTCATGACCCTGGGCAAGGAGGGCATCCCCGAGGCCTCCACCAACGCCGTGCTGAACGCCAACTATCTGATGCAGAAGATCAAGGGCACCTTCACCCCCGCCTTTGACCGGGTCTGTATGCACGAGTTCGTGCTGGATCTGTCCGAGTTCAAGAAGGAGACCGGCGTGTCCGCGCTGGACGTGGCCAAGTCTCTGATCGACAACGGGATGCATCCGCCCACAATGTACTTCCCCCTCATCGTCCACGAGGCTCTGATGCTGGAGCCCACCGAGACCGAGAGCAAGGAGACCCTGGACGAGGCCGCAGAGATCTTCCGCAAGCTGTTTGACCTGGCCCACAAGGATCCCGAGTATATGCACCACGCGCCCCATCACGCCCAGATCGGCCGTCCCGACGAGGTCGCCGCAGCCCGGAACCCCGTCGTCCGCTGGACCAAGGCATGATCGAGCGGCTGCTGGTTTGCCGGAGCGGAGGATACAGCCCCTACGAGAACCTTGCCCTGGAGGAAGCCCTGCTGAACCGGGTAGGGAAGGGGGAGATGATCCTCTACCTCTGGCAGAACGAACGCACCGTGGTCATCGGAAAAAATCAAAATCCCTGGAAGGAATGCAGAACCGCCCTCCTCAGCGAGGAGGGCGGTCACCTGGCCCGCCGCCTCTCCGGCGGCGGCGCTGTTTTTCATGACCTGGGGAACCTGAACTTCACCTTTCTGATGTCCGCGGAGGACTATGATCTGCCCCGGCAGCTCACCGTCCTTGAAAAGGCCTGTCAAAGCCTGGGCATCCCCGCCCAGCGCTCCGGCCGCAACGACCTGCTGGCCGAGGGCCGGAAGTTTTCCGGCAATGCGTTTTATTCCCACGCGGGAAAGTCCTACCATCACGGCACCTTGATGGTGGACGTGGATATGGAAAACGTCCAGCGCTACCTGAGCCCCTCCAAGGCCAAGCTGGCCGCCAAGGGCGTGGACTCCGTCCGCTCCCGGGTGGTGAATTTGAAGGAATTCGTCCCGGAGCTGACCATCGAGCGCCTGTCCGAGGCTCTGATCGCCGCTCTGGCTGAGGTCTACGCCGTAGGGGGCGGCGTCCTCGACGCCTCGAACCTCTCAATGACGGGTACGCACGGGCTGTCGCGGACGCCAGCCCCTACGCAAATACACCCCCTCCGGACGCTCAGCCCCGACGAATTCGACCTGCATGACCTGGTCGCCAAATACGCCTCCGACGCCTGGCTCTATGGGCTCAAGCTGCCCTTTACCCTTTCCGTGGAGGACCGCTTCCCCTGGGGCGGCGTCGAGCTCCAACTGGACGTGAACGAGGGCGTGGTCCGCACCGCCAAGGTCTACACCGACGCGATGGACGATACGCTGGCCCCCAGAGTGGAGGCTGTGCTGTCTGGCTGTGCCTTCCGCGGGGAAGCGCTGAAAAGCGCCCTTGCAGGCATCTGTCTGCCTGCGGAGCAGGAGGGACAACTGGTTTCCCTTTTGGAAACGGCGTTATAATCTACAATCAAGGAGAACCTCAGATGAAACTGATCGCGATGGATCTTCAAAAAGGACTTGTGAACGAGGGCCTCTACAATTTTCAACATTTCCTTGAAAACACCGAAAAGATTATTGACGCAGCCAGAGAAAACGGCGTCGAAGTGATCTATGTTCAGCACGACAACGGCCCCGGTTCCGGCTTCTCCCAAGGGGACGAGGATTTTGAAATCGCCTCTCAGTTTCTACCGCTGGCAGGGGAGAAACGCTTCTCCAAGCATCACGGAAGCTGCTTTGGAAGCCCCGAGCTGCGGAAGTATCTGGAGCAGGCCGGGGAGGATACCATAATGCTCGTGGGGCTGATTACCGACGGCTGCGTGGATACCACTGTGAAATCCGGCTTTGACCGGGGCTATCACATGATCATTCCGGAAGGTACAAATTCCACCTTCGACAATGAATACATGACGGGAGAAACGGCCTATCGGTTTTTCAACGAAGGGCTGTGGCCGGATTACTTTGCAAAATGCGTTTCCATGGACGAGGCCCTGGTTATGCTGCGGGGTGCGGAAAAGGAAGCCTGACCCAGAGGGCAGACTGCCGCTCTTGTCAAAATTCTCAATTCTCACTTGAAAAGGAGTTTTTTATGAATCAGTACGACTTGATCGTCATCGGCGCGGGCCCCGGCGGCTATGAGGCTGCCCTGCACGCCGCCAAGCTGGGTCTGAAAACCGCCCTGGTGGAGCGCCGGGACGTGGGCGGCACCTGTCTGAACCGGGGCTGCATCCCCACCAAGACCCTGCTGCACTCCGCCGAGGTCTACCACGAGGCCAAGGAGGCCGAGACCTTTGGCATCCACACCGAGAACGTGGGCTTTGACCTGCCCGCCGTCTTCGCCCGGAAACAGACCGTGGTGGAGAAGCTGCGGGGCGGCGTGGAATCCCTGCTGAAATCCGCCAAGGTGGACGTCCTCCGGGGCACCGGCACCATTCTCGGTACCGGCAAGGTCAAGGTGACCAACGCCGAGGGGGAGACCGAATACGAATGCAAGAGCATCCTGGCCGCCACCGGCTCCGTGCCCGCCCGTCCCCCCATCCCCGGCCTGGAGCTGGCGATGACCTCCGACGAGCTGCTGGACGGCGCTGAGACCCTCTACAAGAGCCTCATCATCATCGGCGGCGGCGTCATCGGCGTGGAGCTGGCTACCTTCTACGCGGATCTGGGCTGCCCCGTCACCATCGTGGAGGGCCTGGACCGCCTGCTGCCCAACATGGACAAGGAGCTGGGCCAGAACCTGGCTATGCTGCTGAAAAAGCGCGGCGTCGCCATCCAGACCGGCGCCATGGTCAAGGGCGTGGAGAAGTCCGAGAACGGCCTCACCGTCCGCTACGAGCAGAAGGGCAACCCCGGCGCTGTGGAGGCGGAAGCCGTGCTCTGCGCCATCGGCCGTGCCCCCTACAGCGAGGGCCTCTTTGCCGAAGATCTGGAGGTGGCCTATGACCGCCGCAGACTCCATGTGGACGAGCACTTCCGCACCTCCATCCCCGGCGTCTATGCCATCGGCGACGTGTCCTCTCCCGTACAGCTGGCCCATGTGGCGACTGCCCAGGGCATCGCCTGCGTGGACGAAATCGCGGGCCATACCCCCGGTCAGGACCTGAGCCTGGTGCCCGGCTGCGTCTACACCCGGCCCGAGATCGCCACCGTTGGCATCACCGAGGCCGAGGCCAAGGACAAGGGCATCCCCGTCAAGACTGCCAAGGGCCTCATGTCTGCCAACGGACGCACCATGATCCTGGAGGGCGAGCGGGGCTTCATGAAGCTGGTGGCCAACGCCGAGACCGGCAAGCTGATCGGCGCTGCCTTCATGTGCGAGCGGGCCACGGATATGATCTCCCAGCTCACCGCTGCCATGGCCAACGGGCTCACCGTCAAGCAGATGCTGGGCTTCATCCGTCCCCATCCCACCTTCGAGGAGGCCCTGGGCGCCGCCCTGGAGGAGCTGGAAAAGAAGCTGGAGGGCTGAGCCAAGCGATAAAACGACTCGCTGCGGTTTTCATACCGCAGCGAGTCATTTTTATATTTCTCATTCCAGAAGCATATCCGTGAAATCCATCAGCGGGCCGTACAGGCGGTGCGCCTCCCGCTTGAGCTGGGGAAAGCAGAAGGGGCACAGGGGCTCCCAGCGGCGGTTGAAGGAACGGCGGCGGATCAGAATGTGGATGCAGCCTCTGCGGAAGATCACGCAGAAATCCGGATAGCGATCCGTCATGGACAGGAGCTTTTCCACCATCTCCACGGTGAGCAGGCTCCGGAACTCCTCGGGGGAGTCCGCAAAGCAGCGGAACTGCTGGGCAAGGCCCTCGTGATCCGGCTGCAGCTCCACCATCTGCCGGGCAAGCCCCCAGTGGGAGAAGCGGTTTTTGGTGCCCCTGGCCTCCAGGATCACAATGCTGTCAAAATCCGTGTTGAGGCGGATGGTCAGCCACTGGCCGCGCACCTTGACCTTGTGGCTGGTGTAGTCGTCCAGATAAACGCCGCCGCAGATGATCTCCTGGGAGGCGACCCAGCAGTCGCGGTACAGCCCCTCCAGCCGGTTGGCGGTATAGTAGCGCTCCACGGTGTTGAGCAGGCCCACGTCGCAGAGGACCTCCTCCACCGCGGGACGGCGCTTGGCTTCATAGGTGAAATCGGAGAAGGTCTGCTCCAGGACCTCCGGCAGATAGCGCTGCTTGAATACCCGTTCCACTCTGCGCAGGCAGAGCCGGGCCGCCGTCAGCAGGCCGATGCCCACGCCCATCATAATGCAGTGACGGATGATCTGCGCGGTGGCCTCCTTGGCGGTCATCCCGGTGGTGAAGAAGCGGATATATTTCCCCGCAAAGGCCACCCGATCCGGCAGTCCGTCCGCGATCGAGGTCAGAAGCTCCGGGTTGATGGCGGAGAGCAGGTACTGCACGGCAAACCACAGCAGCATCACAACATTGAAACCGATAAACGCCACGAAAGCCAGCTCTGCCAGCAGCAGCAGCGCCTTTTCGATCTCATACAACAGCATCCGTTTTGTCATAGAGCAACCTCCGAACTGGGAGAAAAAGAATAGGGGTTTTGTATAAGTACAGGGGACGGATGTCCGTCCCCTGTGTGCTGTCCTGTGCTTTGGAAACGTCCTTTGTATCGGTTAAATCAACGAACGTCTTCCAGAAGACCGTAATCGCCGTCGTTCCGCCGATAGACCACCGCGAAGGCGCCCTCGGCATCCTCGTCGCGGAAAGCAAAGAAGTTGTGCCCCAGCAGATTCATCTGCAGGATGGCTTCGTCGCGGCTCATGGGCATCATGGTGAACTGCTTGATACGGATGAGCTTGTAGTCCTCGGTGTCCTCCACGTCGGGGACGAAGGAGGTCTCGTCTGCCTCAGTGCTGCGGACGAAAGCGTCCTGACGGATCCTGCGGGCCAGACGGGTCTTGTTCTTGCGGATCTGGCGTTCAATGTCGGATACGGCGGCGTCAATGGAGGCAAACATATCCGAAGTGCTCTCACTTGCACGGAAGTAGGTGTTGGAGGCATGGACAGTCAGCTCCACCTTGTTGCGGTTCTTCTCGACGGAAAAAGCGACAAAGGCTTCTGCGTCATCCCGGAAGTAACGCTCCAGCTTGGTGACCTTTTTCTCGGCGTAGGCGTGGACGTTCTTGGGCAGGGTGACCTTCTTCTCGTTGATCTGGATTTTCATATTGCGTCGCTCCTTTCAAGTGCTTTGAGAAACCGACTGATCTCTCTGACATTATTATACCACATTTTGGAATATAATCAAGTATTTTTCTGCTCAATCGGCGTTTTCGTCAACTTCGTCCTTCGCCGTCAGCTGCTCGGTGATCAGCTGGTAGAGCTTGTCCGCCTTGGCGGGGAAGGCCTTGGTCAGGAAGGCCGCCTGCCGTGCCGAGGGGCAGGTGTACTCAATGGTGATCAGCGGGCCCATCTCATCGTCCAGGTGCATGACGGCCAGGGATTCTCCGTCCGGCCGCTCCAGCACCTCGGTGCGTACAAAGCTCTCGCGGCGGATCTGGCGGTTGAAGCGCTCCACAGCCCGGGCCGCCCGCTGGGTGACCGGAAAGGCCAGGGAATCCTTGGTGATCTCCGCTGCCTCGCGGCCCTTCTGGGTGATGACAAAGCCGCCGTCCTTTTCCTCCAGGTGGCCGGATTCCACCATCTGGGGCACGGCCTGCATCACGTCAAAGTAGCTGAGCTTGTCGTCCTGCAGGCAGAGCTCGTAGAGCGTCTGGGTGTCCGCAGGGTAGAGCAGCCGGTTGGCGATGTACAGGATCAGCAGCTTGACGTCCAGCATATCGTTGATAAATCCGTGGGGCATGGTCACACCTCCTTGATTTGCAGCTCTATTATAAACCAAAACGAAGAAAAATACAAGTCCTGATGAAAAAACGCAGGCAGACCGTCCGCTCCGGGTCGGTCTGCCTGCGTGATCGATACCGCAAGGGGATCAACGCATATCCTTTTCGGCTTTTTTTGCTTCCTTTTCCCGGGCCTTTTCTTCCTTGGCCTTCTGTGCGGCCTCTCTGGCCTCGGCAGCACGCTTGCTCTTTTCCTTTTCAGCGCTGTGGTTCGTCATGACGGACCACTTCTGCAGCTCCATCCGGACCTGATCCTCGCCGGTCTCAATGACGATCTTGTCGTCCTTGATGTCCACGATCTTGCCCATGATGCCGCCGATGGTGGTGATCTTATCCCCCTTGTGCAGGGAGCTGCGAAGGGCCTCCTGCTCCTTCTTCTTCTTGTTCTCGGGGCGGATGACCATAAAGTACATGACAGCGAGCAGACCCACCATCATGATCAGCATCGTGGTGCCGCCGCCCATGGGGCTGGCCGCGGTGCTCGTGCCGGACGACGCGGTTGTCACAAAAGATAGCATACGGAATACCTCCAGTTTGAAATCCTTGATATTATACAAGGGAACGACCGATAATGCAAGCACTAAATCAGATTTTTCGGCTGAGTTTTTCCGAATACGCGGCCCGGAAGGCGGCAAAGCGGCCTTCGTCCAGGGCTTCCCGGATCCGCTCCATGAGCTTGTTGTAGAAATACAGGTTGTGCATCACGCTCAGCCGCAGGGCCAGGATCTCCTCGGCCTTGAACAGGTGGTGCAGATAGGCCCGGGAATAGCGGCGGCAGACGGGGCAGTCGCACTGGGGGTCAATGGGGGACTCGTCCAGCTCGTATTTGGCGTTTTTCAGGTTGATGGCCCCCTCCCAGGTGAAGAGCCGGGCGTGCCGGGCGTTCCGGGCCGGCATGACGCAGTCGAAGAAGTCCACCCCCCGCCAGACGGCCTCGATGATATTCGACGGCGTGCCCACGCCCATGAGATAGCGGGTGCGATCCGCAGGCAGGAAGGGCTCCACGGCCTCAATGATCTCGTACATGACCTCGGTGGGCTCGCCCACGGCCAGGCCGCCGATGGCGTAGCCGGGCAGATCCAGCTCCGCGATCATTTTCGCGTGCTCGATCCGCAGATCCGCATAGGCCCCGCCCTGGTTGATGCCCCAGAGCATCTGCCGGGGGTTCACGGTGTCGGGCAGGCTGTTCAGCCGGGCGTTTTCCGCCTTGCAGCGCAGCAGCCAGCGGTAGGTGAGGGCCATGGACTGCTTGACGTACTCCCGGGGGGAGGGGTTCTCCACGCACTCGTCGAAGGCCATGCAGATGTCAGAGCCCAGGTTGGACTGGATCCGCATACTCTCCTCCGGGCCCATAAAGATCTTCCGCCCGTCGATGTGGGAGGCGAAATACACGCCCTCCTCCTTGATCTTCCGCAGGCTGGCCAGGGAGAAGACCTGAAAACCGCCGGAGTCTGTCAGGATCGGCCCGTCCCAGGTCATAAACTTATGTAAACCGCCCAGCTGCCGGACGATCTCGTCGCCGGGGCGCAGGTGGAGGTGGTAGGTGTTGGAAAGCTCCACCTGGCAGCCGATGCGCTTCAGATCCTCGGCGCTGAGCCCGCCCTTGATGGCGGCCTGGGTGCCCACATTCATAAAGACCGGAGTCTGCACCGTGCCGTGGGCGCAGGTGAATTCGCCCCGCCGGGCCTTGCCTTCGGTTTTCAACAGTTTAAACATAGGTTATCCTTTCGTGTTACAGGTTACGGATTACTGAGGATCGGCGTGTTCGGATCCAGAAGATGATCACAGGCGGGAACCACGGGGGCTAAAAAGCGGTGAATGAACCGCTCGCCGTACTGATTGACCACAGCATCCGAAATGCCGAAGAAGAACAGCACATCTCCAAAATCTCCCGCTTGGAGGAGCGGGGAATCCCAGGTGGCGTCGAAAACATACCAGGTGCCGTCGAGCTTCGCAAGGTTCCAGGCGTGCTGTCCCATATTGCCTTTGTTGTAGACGGTGCCGGTGACGTAGAGGCAGTCGATTCCTGCCATGTTGAACAGGCAATAGATCGCCTCGGAGAAGCCGGAACAGACGGTGTAGTGAAGGATCAAGGCATCGTACAGCGTGTTCCAATCGGTCTCGTAGTAGTTGTTATAATTGTAAGATACTGTGGAGGCAACGTAGCGGTACAGATATTCCGCAGTCTCGCGCTCATTCAGCCCTTCGGGCATCGCCTCCAGTATTTTTCTTGCCTCATCCATGGCCGCTGCGTGCTTTTCGCGATCCTCGACTTTGTAAAGGGTATGCTCAATGGTAATATAGCGCAGCGCGTTCCCTGCATCGTCCACGTAATCCTGCGTGGTGGTATACAGCGGGCAGCTGTTGATCACGGAGAACGTAAAAATGATGTGCATCCGTGCGTCGGAAATATCTTTTCCTTGTAGATCCGTCGAGGGAAAGCAGAACTTTCCGCAGCCTATTTCTATGGCCAGGTCATAGCAGGCGAACAGAATGGAGTAGCGATCGTCCAGTAAGTCCTGGAAATAGTGCGTCCGGGGCAGCTTGCCTAAGGCTGCAACCCGCTCCAGCAATTCCGCGCAGCTCATGATCAGGACGGAGTGGGATCCGTCAGCCTCCGTGAGATAGAAGCCCACCTCGTCCGGACCGATGTAACCGTCGTCCGGCAGCTGCTTGTCATGGAAGGCCTCCTGCCAGCGCACGCTGTTCTGAGGCATCGGGTCGCGAACCCCCTCGGTGGGGGCCTCGGTGGTGAGTTCCACAGGCAAATCTGTGGAACGGACAGTATCCTGGGCAGTATCCTGGACGGTTTCCGGAGCGGAGGAGACGACCTGAGCCGGGGGGAGGGTCTGGGTACATCCCCCCAAGCAGCAGACAAGGAGCGAAGCAATCAAGAACAGACAGAGGCATCGGGGCAAACGTGACATAGTGGAGCCCTCCCTGCAGAGAAGTATTCAGAAAATAAACATGGCGTCCCCGAAGGAGAAGAAGCGGTAGCGCTCCTCCACGGCGATCCTGTAGGCGTTCAGCACGGTTTCCCGGCCGGCGAAGGCGGAGACCAGCATGATCAGGGTGCTCTCCGGCAGGTGGAAGTTGGTGATCAGGGCGTCCATGGCCTTGAAACGGTAGCCGGGGTAGATGAAAATGTCCGTCCAGCCGGATTTCTCCGTGAAGCTGCCGTCCTCGGCGGCAAAGCTCTCAATGGTGCGGCAGGAGGTGGTGCCCACGCAGACGATCCGCCCGCCCCTTTGCCGGGTGCGGTTCAGCAGCGCGGCAGTCTCGGCGGAGAGCATACAGAATTCCGCGTGCATATGGTGGTCGGTGATCTCCTCCGCCTTGACGGGACGGAAGGTGCCCAGGCCCACGTGGAGGGTGACCCAGGCCAGATCGACGCCCTTGGCCCGGATCGCGTCCAGCAGCTCCGGGGTGAAGTGGAGCCCCGCGGTGGGCGCGGCTGCGGAGCCGTTGACCTTGGAATAGACGGTCTGGTAGCGCTCCTGGTCCTGCAGCTCCTCCTTGATGTAGGGGGGCAGGGGCATCTTGCCCAGCTGCTCCAGGATCTCCAGGAAGATCCCCTGATAGTGGAACTGCACCAGCTTGTTGCCGTCCTCCTTCGCCTGGACCACGGTGGCGGTGAGCAGACCCTCGCCGAAGGAGAGCTCCGCCCCCACGGGGGTCTTGCGGCCGGGCTTGGTGAGACACTCCCAGGTGTCGTTTCCGGTGTCCTTGAGCAGCAGGACCTCCACGGCCCCGCCGGTGGCCCGCTTGCCCAGCAGTCGGGCGGGGAGGACCCGGGAGTTGTTCAGCACCAGGCAGTCGCCGGGGTTCAGATAGTCCAGAATGTCGTGAAAATGCCGGTGCTCCACCCCGCCGGTGGCCTTGTTCAGCACCAGCAGCCGGGAGCTGTCCCGCTGGGCCAGGGGCGTCTGGGCGATCAGCTCCTGGGGAAGATCATAATAGAAATCGTGGGTTTTCAAAGCAATCCCTCTTTATTGTGAATTGGTGGTATTATACATGGTTTTAACCGGTTCGTCAACGGTATATTTGCCGGAGCAGGACAATAGAATGAAGTATCGCTGACGCGATATGAAGTATTCCTGCGGAATATGAAGTATCCGCTGTTGCGGATATGAAGTATTGCCCGCGGCAATATGGACAAAGCGAGAAAGCTTCCCGTGATGTAAAATATGGCGCAGCCATACTTCATGTGCGCAGCACACTTCATACGCGCAGCATACTTCATATTTGCGTAAGCAAATACTTCATATCCAAATTATTATCGGAGGAACAAATATGAAACAACCCATCTTTCGCGGTACCTGTACCGCGCTGGTGACGCCCTTTGACGCCTATGGCGTTGACTTTGCCGCCCTGGACCGGCTGCTGGAGAACCAGCTCTCCGCCGGCGTGGAGGCGCTGGTGGCGGGCGGGACCACCGGGGAGGCCGCCACCCTGGAGCGGGAGGAGCTTCTGGCGCTCATCGCCCACTGCGTCCGCTTCTGCGACGGCAGGGCAAAGATCATCGCCGGGACCGGGGGCAACGACACCAAAAAAGCGGCCGAGACCGCCAAGGCCGCAGCCGCCCTGGGGGCGGACGGCCTGCTCTGCGTTACCCCCTACTACAACCGCTGCACCCAGGACGGCCTGCTGGCCCACTATGAGGCCATCGCCGAGGCCACGAAGCTGCCCATGATCCTCTACAACGTGCCGACCCGCACCAACGTGCGTATCGAGCCGGAGACCTGCGCGGCCCTGGCAAAGCTGGACAGCGTGGCCGGGATCAAGGAGGCGGACCCGGACGTGGGCCGGGTGCTGACGCTGCGGAGCCTCTGCGGGCCGGAGTTTCCCATCTACTGCGGCTGCGACGACCGGATCCTGCCCTTTATGGCCTGCGGAGCCCTGGGGGTGGTGTCGGTGCTCTCCAACCTGCGGCCCAAGGAGGTCAAGGCGCTGACCGACGCGGCCCTCCGGGGGGAATACGTCCGGGCCCTGGGGCTCCAGATGGAGCAGCAGCCCCTGATCCAGGCCCTGTCTGCCGCCGTGAACCCGATTCCCATCAAGGCTGCCCTGGCCCTGTCCGGACTGGACTGCGGCCCCTGCCGCCTGCCGCTGACCCCGGTGGGGGTGGATCTGAGCGAACGCCTGCAGCAGCTTTTGTAGGGGCGGCCGTCCTTTTCGGCGCTCCCCGGAGAAGCAATTATCGGATCCGCTCCGTGTGCAGGCAGCGTCCGGTCTCACTGTCCAGGGTGAAGAGTACGCCCTCCAGCTTGCAGGGGCCGGGGGCAGTCTCGTAGCGGGAGTTCAGCCCGCCCCGGAAGCTGGCGATGGATTGCTCCACCCGGACGCCCAGCACGGAGCGGATGGGCCCCGTCATGCCCAGGTCGGTGACGTAGCCGGTGCCCCCGGGGAGGACCTGATCGTCCGCTGTGGGGACGTGGGTGTGGGTGCCCCAGAGAGCGGAGACCTTCCCGTCCAGGTGATAGCCCATGGCAAGCTTTTCGGAGGTGGCTTCCGCGTGGAAATCCACCAGAACGAGCTTTGTGTCGATTTGCTTCAGCAGCCGCTCCATCAGCAGAAAGGGATTGTCCGGCCCGAAGGCCATGTTGCAGCGGCCGATCAGATTTACCACGGTGAGGGGGCCGACCTTGGTGTCGTAGACCCCGACGCCCCGGCCCGGGTAGAGGGGGGAATCGTTGGCGGGACGGAGAATAAAGCGGCTGCCGTCCAGATAGTCCGCGATCACCTTTTGGTTGTAGCTGTGGTTGCCCAGGGTGATGACGTCGGCGCCTGCGTTGAGCAGCTGCTCCGCCTGCCGGGGCGTGATGCCCACGCCGGAGGCGTTTTCCCCGTTGACCACGCAGAAATCAACGCCGCGTTCCCGGCGGACTGTGTGCAGCCTCTGCTGCAAATACTGCAGGCCGGCCGTGCCGCACACGTCTCCCACCGCGAGTACCCTGAATTCCATCGCATCCTGCCTCCATTGTTCAGATGGGTTTATTATAGATGCCCCGGGGGGAAAATGCAACGGTTATTTCCGCACGAAAATCGTTTAAAGATTCGATCATTAACTTTTAACAAAATGTTCACCGATTTCGGGATTCCTGCGGTATAATATCCTTAATTTATTATGCAGAGAAGAGAGGAGCTACCTGCCATGGCAATCAAGATCCTGATCGTGGAGGATGACAACAACATTGCCGATCTGCTTCGGCTGTACCTGGAAAAAGAAAACTACGAGGTCTGCATCGCCTCGGACGGCGGCAAGGGCGTGGAGATGTTCCATCGCTTCCAGCCCGATCTGGTGCTGCTGGATCTGATGCTCCCGGTGCTGGACGGCTGGGGCGTCTGCCGCACCATCCGTGCGGAGTCCAAGACCCCTGTTATTATGTTAACCGCCAAGGGCGAGACGGAGGACAAGGTCGTGGGCCTCAAGCAGGGCGCGGACGACTATGTCACCAAGCCCTTTGAGATGCCGGAGCTGCTGGCCCGGATCGAAGCCGTGCTGCGCCGCTCCGGGAACGTACCGGAGAAGAACGCCAAGCGCCTGGTGTTTGACAAGCTGATCATCGACATGGATTCCTTTGAGCTCACCGTGGACGGCAAAAAGATCCCCACGCCGCCCAAGGAGATGGAGCTGCTCTATCACCTGGCGTCCACGCCGAACCGGGTGTACCAGCGCAACAAGCTGCTGGACGAGGTCTGGGGCTTCGACTACTTCGGCGACACTCGCACCGTGGACGTCCACATCAAGCGCCTGCGGGAGAAGCTGGAGGGCGTGTCCGATCAGTGGTCGCTGAAAACCGTTTGGGGCGTGGGCTACAAGTTTGAGGTGGTGTAAGCCGTGAAGCACAGCTTTGGCGGCCTGTTCACCCTGACCGTCTGTATCATTTCTCTGACCCTGCTGGCGTTGAGCCTTTGCACCCAATACCTCTATCGGGAGCTCACCGTGGATCTGCTCTCCGACGGCGTGAGCGCCTCTGCAAACGCGGCGTCCGGGATGACGGAGCTGATGAACTCGAACTACGGCCTGGCCCGGGAGCAGCTCTGCGTCCAGCTGAACTACACCGCCCGCGCCACCGACAACGATACCGTGGTCTGCAACGAGAGCGGGACCATCATTGCCTGCTCCTGCAGCCTGCAGAACTGCAAGCATCTGGGCTATCAGTTCCCCCGTTCGTTTCTGGATGCGGCCTCTGTGGACGGGCCTGCCTTCTGCGATAAGCTGGAGATCGGCTGCTACGGCGAAGACCGCATGGCCGCGGTGCGTATGGTGAAGACCAAGCTCGGAAACGTCCGTTACGTGGTCAGCTCCCATTCCATCGAGGCGATCAACAAGAGAATGCGGATCGCAGGCCGGATCAATCTGGCCATCCTGCTGGGCGTGCTTATCCTTGCGCTGCCGGCGGTCTGGTTCATCACCAAGCGCCAGATGAGGCCCATCAAGCAGATGACCACCGCGGCCCGCCGTATGGCCCACGGGCAGATGGACGTCCGGGTGGACGTGGACAACACCGACACCGCAGAGCTCAACGAGCTGGCCCTTGCCTTCAACAACATGGCCCAGGCCCTGGCCCAGTCCGAGCAGAAGCGGCAGGAATTCGTGGCGAACGTCAGCCATGAGCTGAAAACGCCCATGACCACCATCTCCGGCTACCTGGACGGGATGCTGGATGGGACGATCCCGCCCGAGCAGCGGGAAAAGTATATGAAGATCACCTCTGCGGAGGTCAGACGGCTGTCCCGCCTGGTGCGCTCCATGCTGGATATCTCCCGGATCCAGGATCGGGGGATCCCTGCCGAGCGCAAGCGGAACTTCGACCTCTGCCAGACGGTGGGCGAGGTGCTTCTCAGCTTCGAGCAGAAGATCAACGACAAGCACCTGGAGGTGGAGGCGGAGCTGCCCGACCAGGGCGCAAAGAGCTGCGCCGATCCGGACGCCATCACCCAGGTCGTCTATAATCTGATCGACAATGCAGTGAAATTCTGCCCCGAGCACGGGACCCTGGGGGTCCGGATCGAGCAGATCAAAACCGGCAAATATCTGGTGGCGATCCGCAATACCGGGCCGACCATCCCCGCCGAGGAGCTTCCCCTGGTGTTTGACCGCTTCCACAAGACGGACAAGAGCCGCTCCGTGGATCGGGACGGCTGGGGTCTCGGCCTGTATATCGTCAAAACGATCATTCTGGGGCATGAGGAGGACATCTACGTCACCAGCCGCGACGGCGTGACGGAGTTCTCGTTTACCATGCCGAAGGTGAATCCGTAAAGATCAAGGAATCGCTGGCCGCTTGCTGCGACCCAACAGACAGAAAGGAGGTGCGCGTGATGGGAGATAAAATGGTTCCGGTGGAGGCCGAGATCCAGGAGCTGCCCCAGGAGCGGGAGAACGTCCGGCCGGACAATTTCTACGGTACCTCTGCCAAGCCGCGGCCGCAGCGCGACCGGTCCTGGCTGCTGATCTGTCTGAGTCTGATCATGATCGCCGGCAGTACCTATTCCATCGCGTCCAACCTCCTCAAGCTGCGCATTACCAACCAGAGCGATGATTGGGTGATCCACTATCCCACCCCGGAGACGACCCTGGCCACGGAGGAAACGATCCAGAAGCTGGTGGTCACGGCAGAGGATATTTTCGTGCCTGTCGCCGGCGAGGCGGACGCCGTGGAGCTGCACATCGAGGTCAGCGACGGCGAGTCCCGTTCCCCCAGCGAGATCTATGCGGCGGTTTCCCCCGCGGTGGTCTGCGTCGAGGTGGAATCCTACTACGGCAATTCCTACTGTACCGGCGTAGTCATCAGCGAGGACGGCTATATCCTGACGGCCACCGACGCCCAGACGGGCGCCAGCGCGTTCTCGGTCAGCTTTGCGGACGGCACCCGATACGTGGCGGACTGCGTGCGGGAGGAATGGGGCTCCGGCCTGTGCCTGTTGAAGGTGGAGGCAAAGGATCTGCCCACGGTGAGCTTTGCCCAGGACGGCGGGCTGAGCGTCGGCCAGGGAGTCTACTGTATCTGCAACCCCTACGGCAGCCAGATCCCCAACGTGTTCTACGACGGCATGATGTCGGCCAAGGGCAGCGTAAAGGTGGGCAGCTATGCCTACACGGTGCTGCAGACCTCCGCCCAGCGCAGCGGCGTGGGCTACGGCTGTCCCATTCTGGACGGCCAGGGTCTGGTGGTGGGGCTGACGACCCCCATCGGCAAGCGCCTTGTCTCCGACCAGGATCCCTGCCTTGCGATCTCCGCCGGGGATCTGACCGAGATCCTTGCGGCCTTTGCCCGTGCGGAGACCTCGGAGTACCGCTGGCTGGGCCTGGAGGTGGCGGAGATCCCCGAGGAATATGTGTATATGTACGCGTTCCCCGGCAGACTGTGGATCAACGAAACGCCCCCCTATCAGAACCTGTGCAGATATGACGTCATCTGCTCGGTGGACGGCGTACCGGTGGAAAGCCTGGAGGAGTTCGAGCGGATCATCTCCGCCCATGAGCCCGGCGACGTGGTGGAGCTCATCATCTTCCGCGTGGGCACCTACTACCGGGTGGCGCTGCCCGTGTTCTCCCGCTGAGGACGGCGGAGCTGTTTGGATCCGAGGATAACTGAAAAGGCGCGGCCCTGACGCACGGGGCCGCGCCTTTTTGCATACCATGTGACGAAAGGTGGTATGTGAAATGGATCTGCAAACGGAACAGGCCGTCTGGGCCCGAGTGAAGGAAACGGGCGGCATGACTGCGGAGCAGGCCGTTCTGCCGGAACGGCTGGAGGCGCTGATCCTGGAGCAGCGGGCGGACGCAGCCGCCCTGCAGGCCCTCTCCCGGCGGATGTGCGGGCAGGGAAGCGCGGCGCTGGGTCGGATGGCGCGGCGATGCGAGGCGCGGGCCCAGAAGCTCACGACCCTCCATTATCTGCTGACGGGACGGCGACTGCGGCTCCAGGCGCCGAAGCGCCCGCCCCAGGGCCCGCTGCCGGAGGCTCTGCGGCAGGCTTGGCTGCGGAACCGGCAGACGGTGCGGGCCTTTGCGTCCCTGGGAGAGGAGTTCTCCGACTACGCGGAGGACTTCGGCGCAGCCGCCGCCGACAGCAGAACGGACGGACGCACCCTGGAGGGACTCCTGCGCCAGCAAATGCGGCCCGGGGCAAAATAGAAATTCTTTCCAAATCATAAAAATTTTGCTTTGTTTACACGGGAAAGTATGGTATAATATCTCGAAATGAGCATTCATGCCGCCAAACGGCGGCTGCACAGGAAGAGAGGAACAGCCATGGGACTGATTACAAAACTGTTTGGAAGCACCTCCGAGCGGGAGGTCAAAAAGCTGACGCCGCTGGTCGATAAGATCGAAGCGCTGGAGCCGCAGATGAAAGCGCTCTCCGACGATGCGCTTCGGGATCAGACCGCGAAATTCAAAGAGCGTCTTGCCAAGGGGGAGACCCTGGACGATCTGCTGCCGGAGGCCTTTGCCGCCGTCCGGGAGGCCGCGTACCGGGTGCTGGGGATGCGGCCCTACCGGGTGCAGCTCATCGGCGGCATCATTCTGCACCAGGGCCGCATCGCCGAGATGAAGACCGGTGAAGGCAAGACCCTGGTGGCCATCCTGCCTGCCTACCTCAATGCCCTGAAGGGCGAGGGCGTCCACATCGTCACGGTCAACGACTATCTGGCCAAGCGTGACTCCGAATGGATGGGCAAGGTCTACCGCTACATGGGCCTGCAGGTGGGTCTGATCGTCCACGATATGGATCCCGACGCCCGTCGGGCCGCCTACGCCGCCGACATCACCTACTGCACCAACAACGAGCTGGGCTTCGACTATCTGCGTGACAATATGGCCCTCTACAAGAAGGATCAAGTCCAGCGGGGCCACAGCTTCGCCATCGTGGACGAGGTGGACTCCATCCTCATCGACGAGGCCAGAACGCCGCTGATCATCTCCGGCAAGGGCGACGAGAGCTCCAAGCTCTACGAGATGGCGGATTTCTTTGTCTCCCGGCTGAAGAAGCGGGTCTACGCCACCACCGACGACAAGGAATCCCATGACGACGACGACTGCGACTACTATGTGGATGAGAAGGACCGCTCGGTGCAGCTCACCGCATCTGGCATCAAAAAGGCGGAGCAGTATTTCAACGTGGAGAACCTGGCCGACATGGAGAACTCCACCCTGTCCCACCACATCAACCAGGCCATGCGGGCCCGCGGCATCATGAAGAAGGACGTGGACTACGTGGTCAAGGACGGCCAGGTCATCATCGTGGATGAGGCCACCGGCCGCCTGATGTACGGCCGCCGCTACAACGAGGGCCTGCACCAGGCCATCGAGGCCAAGGAAGGCGTGAAGGTGGAAAGCGAGAGCAAGACCCTTGCCACCATCACCTTCCAGAACTTCTTCCGCCTCTACAAGAAGCTCTCCGGCATGACCGGCACGGCCATGACCGAGCAGGAGGAATTCAACGGAATCTACGCCCTGGACGTGGTGGAGATCCCCACCAATAAGCCCGTCATCCGCATCGACAACCCGGACGTGGTCTACAAGACCGAGGCAGGCAAGCTCCGGGCGGTGCTCCGCCAGATCGTGGAGTGCCACGAAAAGGGGCAGCCTGTGCTGGTGGGCACCATTTCCATCGAGAAATCCGAGCTGGTCTCCCGGATGCTGAAAAAGGAGAACATCGACCATGTGGTGCTGAACGCCAAGTTCCACGAGAAGGAAGCGGAGATCGTGGCCCAGGCCGGCAAGCTGGGCGCGGTCACCATCGCCACCAACATGGCAGGCCGCGGCACCGATATCGTGCTGGGCGGCAACCCCGAGTATATGGCCCTGGCCGACCTCCGCAAGCGGGAGGATATGACCGAGGAGCTGCTCATGGAGGCCAACGCCTACTCCGAGACGGAGGATCCCCAGATCCTGGCCGTCCGCGCAGACTTTGACGCCCTCTATCACAAATACAAGGAGATCACCGACGCCGAGGCCGAGCAGGTCCGGGCGGCTGGCGGCCTCTTCATCGTGGGCACGGAGCGCCACGAGTCCCGACGCATCGACAATCAGCTCCGCGGCCGTTCCGGCCGTCAGGGCGACCCCGGCGAGAGCCGCTTCTATCTGTCCATGCAGGACGACGTGATGCGTCTGTTCGGCTCCGAGCGCATCATCAATATGATGGAGAGCCTGGGCATCGACGAGGATACCCCCATCGACGCCAAGATCCTCTCCGGCGCCATCGAAAACGCCCAGAAGACCGTGGAAAGCCGCAACTACCAGGCCCGTAAGAACGTGCTGGAATACGACGACGTGATGAACACCCAGCGTAAGGTCATCTACGAGCAGCGTATGCAGGTGCTCAACGGCGAGGATCTGCAGAAGAACATCGAGGCCATGATGCGCTACGTGGTGGACTCCGAGGTGGAGAACAGCTTCGGCCAGTCCAACTACGTGGAGGACGCCGCCCAGCTGGAGGAGCTGATCGCCCAGTTCGAGGGCAAGTTCATTGCCCCCGGGGCCTGGCAGCCCTCCCGCGAGGAGATCGACAAGCTGGAAAAGGAGGATGTGAAGGAGCATCTTCTTGGTCTGATGCAGCAGGCCTATGCCGCCAAGGAGGCCGAGTACGGCAGCGCGACCATGCGCGAGGTGGAGCGGGTCATCACCCTTCGGGTGGTGGACGAGTATTGGATGGACAACATCGACGCCATGACCGATCTGCGCCAGGGCATCTCCCTGCGCTCCTACGGCAACGTGAACCCCGTGGTGGAATACAAGCGCGAGGGCTTCCAGATGTTTGAGGGCATGATCAACGCCATCAAGGAGGAGACCGTGCGCCGCCTCTTCGCCGTCCGCATCCGCAGCGATAAGGATATGGAGCGCAAGAAGGTGGCCACCGTCACCGGCACCGGCGGCGGAGACGGCACCGTCAAGCGCCAGCCCGTGGTCAACAAGACCAAGGTCGGCCCCAACGACCCCTGCCCCTGCGGCTCCGGCAAGAAGTACAAGAAGTGCTGCCGGGATAAGGATCTGGGGCGTACCCAGCCGTAGGGGCGGCCATTGGCCGCCCGGACGCGGAATGCAAAATGCAAAGTGCAAAATGCAAAGTGCAAAATGCAAAATGTCGGCAATCTGCCGGTCCAGCCCCGCAGCTGCTCTGTAGGGGGCGGCGTCTCGACGCCCCGGGGGTTCCGGGACGCACGCGCCCGTGGGCTGCGATAGGTGACGATTCCTTTGGAGGCCTCTATGCGTTTGAAAAAAAGCCTGCGCGCTGCGTTCGGAAAGGTCCCCAAGCCCTTCTACTTTGACGGGGATATGAATTATATCCGCGCCTACTATGATTATCGAAGGGACAACGAGCTGGACGCGTTCTTGATTGACGAGGTCACATGGTCTGATCTCGATCTGGATCGGGTGTTCAAGCGCATCAACCCCAAACGCTGCACCTCCGGAGAACAGTACCTCTACTATATGCTTCGCAGCCCCGCAGTGGACGCAAAGCGCTACGAAGAACGAAAGCAGCTGATCGAATACGCCCAGGCCGATCCCGAGCGCCGCTTGAAGGCGGAAAGCATCCTGGCCCGGCTGGGCTGTTCCAGACGGGCGGATCTGTGTCGGGCTTTTTCCCCCGCCCGGCACGGGGTCGGCTTGCTCCTGGTCTATCTTCTGTTTGTGCTGGTGTTGATCGGCACAGGCGTCTACGCGGCAATCGGAAGTGGGGTAGAACGCTTCTATCCGCTTTTGGTTTCCCTGCTGCTCAACTGCTATATCCATGAGTTTGGGAAGCGCCGCTCCCAGCGGGACTACGATACGGTGAACTATGTGGTCAACATGGTGTTTGCCATGCGGCGGCTCCGCAAGCTCCGCGACCCGGCGCTGGACAAGCAGATGCAACCGGCCTATGAGAGCCTGGACCGTCTGCAGGCGGTGATTCGCACAGGCGGCGTCTCCACCGGCATGGACAGCGGCGGCCTGCAGGACTTGATTTTGACGCTTACGCTGCTGGATCTGATCACATACGAGTTTCTGAAAAATAAGCTGGGTCGCTGTCACGACGATGTGTTTACGATCCACGAATACCTGGGTCGTCTGGACGCGGCCATCTCCATCGCATCCTACCGGGCCAGCCTTGCGTCCTATGCAGAGCCGGTCTTGCACTTCGCCCCGGAAAAGAAGCCCTTTGTGGACGGCGTTGCCCTGCTGCACCCCCTGCTGGACGAGCCTGTGGCAAACGATTGCGTGACGGAGCGCCCGATCCTGATCACCGGCTCCAACGCCTCCGGCAAATCCACCTATCTGAAAACCGTGGCTTTGGCCGCGCTGATGGCGCAGAGCATTTGTACCGTCCTGGCGGAGCGCTATGAGGCCACGGCCTTCCGAATCTATACTTCCATGGCGCTGCAGGACGACCTGCTGGCAGGGGAGAGCTACTACATCGTGGAAACCAAGTCTCTGAAACGCATTCTGGACGCGGCGGAGGAAGCCTTGCCCATATTATGCGTCGTGGACGAGGTACTGCGGGGAACAAACACCGTGGAACGCATCGCGGCTTCCAGTGAGGTGCTGCAGGCCATGGCGGACGACGGCCTGCTATGTCTGGCCGCTACCCATGATATTGAGCTGTGCGAGCTCTTGCAGGACGGCTTCGATCTCTATCACTTTGAGGAACAGCTGGGCGAGAACGAGATGCTGTTCGACTATGTGATCCGTTCCGGCAAAGCACGCTCCCGCAACGCGATCAATTTGCTGCAGCTCATCGGCTTCGATCGGCACATTGTGGATCGCGCCCACCAAAAAGCCAACCGCTATCTGGAAACAGGGGAGTGGAGGGCATGAAAAAGTCCTCTTTCGGAGGTAATACCTATGTTCTGCCGTGAAATCGACCTTTCTCAGTCTCCCCGCAAGGCCCACTACGACCACTTCCGGCATCTGCCGAACCCCCACGTCGGGGTGACGGTGGACGTGGACGTGACGGATCTGGTGCGGGTCTGCAAGGAAAAGGGCTGGTCCTTTTACCTTGCCTTCATCCGGGTCGCTGCTCTGGCGGCCAACGCCGTGCCGGAGCTGCGGCGGCGCTTGAAGGGGGAGGGGATCGTGGAATACGATTCCTGCGGGACTTCCCACATTGAGCTTTTGGAAAACGGCACCTACTGCTACTGCACCCTGCGCCACGACCCGGTCCAGAGCTGGGCGGACTATATGGACTATGCCGCCAAGGAGCGGGACAGGGCCAGAGCCGGGGCCTCCATCCAGGAGGACGCCGAGGTGGACAGCCTGCTGTTCATCACCTCTCTGCCCTGGCTCCATTACAGCGCCTTTGTCCAGCCCACCGGCGGGCCCGACGACTGCAACCCCCGGATCTCCTGGGGCAAATACGCCCCGGATCACCGCGGCAGGCTGATGCTGCCGGTGACCATATTGTGTCATCATTCATTGGTGGACGGATTGCAGCTATCCCAATTCTACCGGGAGACGGAACTTGCTATACAAGGAATATGTAATAAGGAATAAGTAATAAGTAATAAGTAATAAGTAATAAGTAGCAGCGCATCGGCAGTTTTTCCCGATTATCGTACACGTTGACTTATTACCTGTTACTTGTTACCTATTACCTATTACCTGCCAACCTCCCCCCGTTGGTGGACGGATTGCAGCTATCCCGATTCTA
>JAEEZZ010000079.1 GCA_016292255.1 Oscillospiraceae bacterium | reverse complement strand
TTGGTACTTCAAGGCCGTCATGTGGGCCGTGGAGAACAAGATCACCAGCGGTATGACTGACGGCAGCTTCGGCGTGGGTCAGCCCTGCACCCGCGCTCAGGCCATGACCTTCCTCTGGGCCTCGCAGGATAAGCCCGCGCCAGAGACCACGGTCAGCCCGTTCACCGACGTGAGCGAGGGCGACTGGTTCTGCAAGGCCGTCCTCTGGGCTGCGGAGAACGGCATCACCAAGGGCGTCGGCAACGGCCTCTTCGGCGTCAACAACCCCTGCACCCGCGCGCAGATTATCACCTTCCTCTACAAGGCTGCAATGCTGGAGGATTGAGTCCTGACACAGCGGCCCGCCCGATTTCTTCGGGCGGGCCGTATTTTATTCTTGTAACCGGCGGCTGTTTTTGGTATAATATTCATATCTGTTCAGTCGCCCGTAGGGGCCGATGCCTACATCGGCCCTTTTTGCCGTTTCTGACCGGGAAGCGAGGGCGGATGTGGGCATCCGCCCCTACGATTCATGGGGCGCCTGAATAGACATTAATATTCCAAATGATCGAGGCGGAGGCAAAGAGAAATGAAACACGCGAAGCAATGGATCACGATTCTGCTGGGGGGCTTGATGATGCTTTCACTGTTCGGCTGCAGCAAGCCAAAATATAAGCTGCAATTTGAAGGCTTCGGCTTTCAAACGGAAAAGACCGAGTATGCGGAAGGGGAGACCGTGACCGTGTACTATAACCTGATCGCCACGGATACGGACTATCGCTTCTGGCTGGACAGCGAGGACGTGGAGCTGTCCCAGGACTATGACGGCATCCACGGGTACGTCTTCACCTTTTCCATGCCCGCCCACGACGTGACCCTGCATATGTCCTCCCGCAACAGCATGGTGTATGTCCCCAGGCGCGTTGTCACCGTAGTCAACGAGGTGGAGGAGGCCGACGTCTGGATCCTGCCGCAGACCGAGGAGAATCTGAAAAGCTCCGTCTGGGGGACGGCAAGCGTGGGAAAGCTGGGCGTGGGCGAAACGGCGGAGCTGGAGCTGGAGGGATCCGACAGCTCTGCCTGGATCGTGCGAATCATCGACGCCGATCACGCATATTATTCCGTGCAGGATCTGACGCTGGAGGACGGATACCGGATCGTCTTCCAAAGCGCTGACTCCAAATTTGACGCGGTGATCCAGGTGCAGGACGAGAGCGGCGCAGTGCTTTCCACGTCGGAGGCCTTCGTGGGCGTCCTGGGCGCAGAGTGACCGCATAGAATAAATAATTTCTGGAGGAATCGGAATGAAATACGCGGAAACCATCACTGATCTGATCGGAAAAACCCCGCTGCTTCGGCTGAACCGCTTTGCGGCGGAGCAGGATCTGGACGCCGTACTGCTGGCCAAGCTGGAATATCTGAACCCGGCGGGCAGCGTCAAGGACAGAGTCGCCCTTGCCATGCTGGACGACGCGGAGGCCAGGGGCCTGCTGCGTCCCGGCGCGGTGGTGATCGAGCCCACCTCCGGCAACACCGGCATCGGCCTTGCCGCCGTAAGCGCGGCCAGGGGCTACCGGGTGATACTGACCATGCCGGAGACCATGAGTGTGGAGCGTCGGAAGCTGCTCCGGGCCTACGGCGCGGAGCTGGTTCTCACCGACGGCAGCCTGGGGATGCAGGGGGCCATCGCAAAGGCGGAGGCTCTGGCGGCTGAGATCCCCGGCAGCTTCCTGCCCGGGCAGTTTACGAACCCGGCCAATCCCGCCGCGCACCGCAGCTCCACCGGCCCGGAGATCTGGGCCGACACGGATGGAAAGGTGGATATCTTCGTGGCAGGCGTGGGCACCGGCGGCACGATCACCGGGACGGGGGAGTATCTGAAGGCGCAGAATCCGAAGGTCAAAGTCGTGGCTGTGGAGCCGGCGGGCTCGCCGGTGCTCTCCGGGGGCAAGGCAGGCCCCCACGGGCTCCAGGGCATCGGCGCGGGCTTTGTGCCGGAGATTTTGAACACCGGAGTCTATGACGAGATCATCCCCGTGACCAACGAGGACGCCTTTGCCGTGGGCCGCGCCCTGGCCCAAAAGGAGGGCCTGCTGGTGGGCATCACCTCCGGCGCGGCGGTCTGGGCGGCAGCGCAGCTGGCCCGGCGGCCGGAGAACCGGGGCAAGGTCATCGTCGCCCTTCTGCCCGATACCGGCGACCGCTATCTGAGCACAGCGCTGTTTTCCGAATAAAAACCGGAGTACCGCAAATCGAAGGCTTTGGTTTGCGGTACTCCGTTTATGAATGATGTGGATGGTCAGATGTGTTCTCCCGGCGCCAGCGCGGATTGGAGAACCAGCAGGATCCCGCTCCGGACGGAGATCTCCGCCTCGGGGGAGGCCCATACGTTGCTGACGCCCAGCGGGAAGCTGTTGGTCAGCGATTCGTTTTCGCACTCATATTTGGTGCCCCGGATGCTGACGCCCTCACAGCGCTCAGAGAGCGCAAACAGGGAAAGGGAGCGCTGCTCCCGCCGCGGGAGGCGTCTTGTCCCGCCGGTGAAGACCAGGGCGTCCGTGTCCGCACCCAGGAGCCGGACGCCGGCCCCGTGGGTCACCAGAAAGGCCGCGGTCTGCAGGTTCGCCAGGGTGTGATCCAGCCGCCCGCCAAAGGCGCAGAGGATCGCAACGTCCCGGTAGCCCAGGGCCAGCGCCTGCCGGGCGGCCAGCATGGTGTCGGTGTCGTCCTTGCGGGTGGGCACACGGGTCACGGAAACGTCGGTCTCCGGCGGGGGCGCGGAGTCAAAGTCTCCCACGATCCAATCCGGCCGCAGACCCATCCGCTGGGCATATTGCCAGCCCCGGTCGCAGGCGATCACATAGTCCGCCCCCCGGAGCTCCTCCGGTAGCGGGCAGTATTCGCCGCCGGAAACCACTACACACAGTCCCTTGCCCATACATCCACCGATCCTTCCAGCGGAAAGCGACGCGGCTTCCCGTTAATCCAGCACCTCCACCAGCTCAATGGTGAAATTCAGCTCTTTTCCGGCCATTTCGTGGTTGGCGTCGAAGGTGATGGTCTTCTCGTCCTTGGCCGTCACCGTTGCGGGCATGGGGCGGCCGTAGGGGTCGCGCAGATAGACCTGGTCGCCGGCGGAGACCTCCTCCGCGCCGGGGAGCATGGCGATATCCAGCGTAAAGATCGCATCCGGATTCCGCTGGCCGTAGGCCTCCTCGGGCATCAGGTGCACCTGTACGGTCTGCCCCACCTCCATGTTGGCCACGGCGGCGTCATAGCCGGGGATCATCATGCCCGCGCCGCAGACGAATTCCAGGGGCTCGCCCCGGTCGTAGGAGGAGTCGAACTGCTTGCCGTCGTTGAAGGTGCCCCGGTAGTGGGTACGGACGGTTTTGCCCACGTTCTTTCCCTCCAGCTTCGGCTTGCCGTGGCAGCCGCCGCAGCTGCCGCAGCCGCCCTCCTCGTGGCCGCTGCAGCCGCCTTCTTCGTGAGCGCCGCATTCGTGGCCCTCCTCGTGGTCGTGGCAGGAATGCCCTTCCTCGTGGTCGTGGCAGGAGTGGCCCTCCTCGTGATGGTGGTCGCAGTTGGCCCCTGTGTTCACCAGCTCGCCCCGCAGATAGGCCGCCACGGCCTCGTCCGCATTGCCGGATGCCCCGGCGCAGAGGGTGATGCCCTGCTCCTCCAGGGCGGTCTGAGCGCCGCCGCCGATGCCGCCGCAGATCAGCACGTTCACGCCCTGTTCTGCCAGCAGACCGGCCAGGGCGCCGTGGCCGCTGCCGTTGGACGCAAGAAGCCGGGAGGAAAGGAGCTTCCCGTCCTCGACCTCATAGAGCTTGAAGGTCTCCGTGTGGCCGAAGTGCTGGAACACCTGGCCGTTGTCATAGGTGATGGCGATTTTTTGAACAGACATAGCTGTGATCCTCCTGTTGATATTCTGAGTATCAGTATACCACAAGGCGGCCGAATTGTCCAGACGGGATTTCCGGCGGCAAGAGCGCGGCGTCTGCGGGGGTATCACAGAGAAATCAATCGAAACTGCGGAGAATACCACGATGCAAATGCTTTCCGATTATCTGCGGGCCAAGTACGGCGAAAAGGTCTATAAGCTCTCCCTCAGCGCGGGCTGTACCTGTCCCAACCGGGACGGCACGGTGGGTGTGGGGGGCTGCGCCTTCTGCTCCGCCGGCGGCTCCGGGGATTTCGCGGCCCGGCCCGCCCCCATCCGGGAACAGATGGCCGAGGCCAAGGCCCGGATCGCCCGAAAGACCGACGCGAAAAAGTTTATCGCCTACTTTCAGTCCTTCACCAACACCTACGGCCCCGTGGAGCGGCTGGAGCCCCTCTATCGGGAGACGATCAACCAGCCGGAGATCGTGGCCCTCTCCCTGGGGACCCGGCCCGACTGCCTGGGCCCGGCGGTGATGGAGATGCTCTGCCGCCTCAACGGGATCAAGCCCGTCTGGGTGGAGCTGGGCCTGCAAACGGCCCACGACGCCACCGCAGCCCGGATGAACCGGGGCTACGACCTGGTAACCTTCACCGACGCCTACCGCCGTCTGAAGGCCGCCGGGCTGACGGTGATCGTCCACCTGATCTTCGGCCTGCCGGGGGAGAGCCGTGGGGATATGCTGGACACCGTCCGCTTTGTGGCGTCCCTGGAGCCCCCGGTGGACGGGGTCAAGCTGCAAATGCTCCACGTGCTCAAGGGCACGGCCCTGGGCGACCGGTATGAGGCGGAGCCCTTCCCCCTGCTGAGCCTGGAGGAATACGCCGAGCTGATCGCGGAGAGCGTCCGCCTTCTGCCGGAGCCCACCGTCCTCCACCGCCTCACCGGCGACGCCCCCGGCCCCCTCCTCCTGGCCCCAGCCTGGACCCGCAACAAAAAGCGGGTGCTGAATACGATCCACAAGGCAATAGGGGACAAGTCTGCAGCGCGGGCAATCTGCCCGCCCGCCTCTCACGCCAGTGACCGGTAGCGGCGCACACCGGTGCGCCACGGGATAAGTCTGCAGCGCGGGCAATCTGCCCGCCCGCCTCTCACGCCAGTGACCGGTAGCGGCGCACACCGGTGCGCCACGGGATAAGTCTGTAGCGCGGGCAATCTGCCCGCCCGCCTTTCACGCCAGTGACCGGTAGCGGCGCACACCGGTGCGCCACGGGATAAGTCTGTAGCGCGGGCAATCTGCCCGCCAAGCCTTCCCGGCCCAACTCAACCAACAGGCGAGTGATGTGGAAAACCGCTGTATGGTTTTTCCACCTTCCGGGTGCTATGATAGGCCCGTAAGCAAAACCCAACAACATTATACGGAGGTAACGATTATGGAACTCGGAAAGAAAATCAAGCAGCTTCGCTTCAAGGCCAGCCTGACCCAGGAGCAGCTGGCGGAGCGGCTGGGCATCAGCGCCCAGTCCGTGTCCAAGTGGGAAAACGCGGTGGCCATGCCCGATATCAGCACCCTGCCCCTGCTGGCGGAGATCTTCGGCGTCACCATCGACGATCTCTTTGACCTGAGCAGCGAGCAGCGCCTCAACCGCATCGAAAACCGCCTGGACGCGGAGGACAATTTGCCCCAGGACGTGTTCCTGGAATATGAGGCCTTCCTGCAAAACGAGCTGAAGGACGAAGCCCACAAGCAGCGGGCCACCGACCTGCTGGCCTATCTCTACTGGCACCGGATGGAGGCCTATGGCCGCAAGGCAAGCCGCTACGCCAAGGAGGGCGTTCGGATGAACCCCGGCGTGAAGTGCAGCCAATGGATTCTGTGCAAGGCGGACGGCCACGTCTGCTGGGACTGGAACATGGGCAACCATACCGACGCCATCGACTTCTACCGGGAGCTCGTGGAAGCAAATCCCACAGTGCGCTCACCCTATCTCTACCTGATCGACAATCTGCTGGCCGACCACCGGGCCGACGAGGCGGAGCGCTATCTGGCTAAGCTGCGTACCCTGCCGGACGCCAATCCCATCATGAACGAGATCTACCGGGCCCATATCGCCCTGGCCCGCTTCGACGCGCCCACGGCGGATCGGATCATCGAGGAGCTGCTGGCGGCCAACCCGGAAAACGACGTCTGCCTGTTCGAGGCCGCCCAGTACTACGCCGCCAAGTGCGAGTACGACAAGGCCATGGACTGCTATGAGCGGAACTTCGCCTGCGACACCCGCCGACCCCGCTTCCAGGACGCCCTGATGGGCATTGCCGATATTCACAAGATCCGCGGCGACTATGAAAAGGCCGCCAAGACCTACGAGCGGATTTTGAAGCTGCTGCAGGACGAATGGGGCATGACCGAGGAGGACGAGATCAAAAACGTCAAGGCGAAGATCGCCGCGCTGCGAAGCAAGTAATAAGTAATAAGTAACAAGTAATAAGTAGGGGCGGCCATTGGCCGCCCGCCCGCCGCAGAGAATCCCGACAACGCCGTAGGGGCGGCCATTGGCCGCCCGCTCGCCGCAGAGAATCCCGACACGCCGTAGGGGCGGCCATTGGCCGCCCGCCCGCCGCAGAGAATCCCGACAACGCCGTAGGGGCGGCCATTGGCCGCCCGCTCGCCGCAGAGAATCCCGACAACGCCGTAGGGGCGGCCATCGGCCGCC
>JAEEZZ010000078.1 GCA_016292255.1 Oscillospiraceae bacterium | reverse complement strand
TTGGTACTTCAAGGCCGTCATGTGGGCCGTGGAGAACAAGATCACCAGCGGTATGACTGACGGCAGCTTCGGCGTGGGTCAGCCCTGCACCCGCGCTCAGGCCATGACCTTCCTCTGGGCCTCGCAGGATAAGCCCGCGCCCGAGACCGCGGTCAGCCCGTTCACCGACGTGAGCGAGGGCGACTGGTTCTGCAAGGCCGTCCTTTGGGCTGCGGAGAACGGCATCACCAAGGGCATCGGCGACGGTCTCTTCGGTGTGAACAACCCCTGCACCCGCGCGCAGATCATCACCTTCCTGTATAAGGCCTATGTGCCTGCAGAGAAGAATTAACGCGTTTTAAACTTCTGCCTAATTTCATTTACAACAATCCGGGATACGGAAGCATGTTCCGTATCCCGGGTTGTGTGCGGTCATCCGCAAATTATTATTTATCCAAATCTGGAGGTTCTGTCTATGAGAAGATGGATCGCAATCATTCTGACCCTTGTCATGATCGTCTCTGCCCTTGCTGTACCGAGCTTTGCCCGGGAGACGGCGTCGGAGGAGAAGGGCTACGTCTTTACCGAAGCAGACAATGCGCTGCTTGAGGAAGACGTATTCCAGGAGATCAAGACGATCACCCAAAACGCCGCCCAGACCTGCGGCGGCATCGGCAAAATGACCGAAGCGGATTATATTTCCATGATCCCCCAGGTCATCGAGGCTGTGGAGGGCTCCGATACCTACGTTCCCGGAAGCCTGCAGCAGAACGGCAATTTCCTGGTCTGGGAGACCACCGTCGGCATTCCTTGCTGCTACGACCCGCGCATGGAGGCTGAACTCCACAATACGGAGCGCGGCAGCTCCGACGAAGAGCTCGCCCAGGTCAAGGAGAGCATGGAAGTTCTGAAGAAGCACGCCGCGCAGGAGACAAAGGGCGGTATGCCTTACTCCACCAAGATCGGTCTGATCCAGCCCTTCTGGGAGTCCTCCGACGACTATGGCGACAGCGCCTTCAACAACTATTCTCCTGTGTACAAGCTGGCGCTGGAGTACCTGAGCGAAAACACCGGCGGCGATATGATGCGCTACACCATGAACAGCGCGACGGTTGACAACATTGCCAACGTGCTGACCCAGTGCGGTCTCGTTATGTTTGACTCCCATGGCAGCACGGATTATTATGACGGCGATGAGGACCAAAGCTCTCGCGCTAACACCAACTATCTCGTTTTGCTCAACGGCAGCGGCATCACCTCCACAGACACCGCCGCGCAGTACGGCCCTTACGGCACTTACTACCATGCGCTGAAGGGTTCTGACTATTCCATGGTCGACGGAACCTGTATCGCGAACCACATGGGCAGCAACAGAGCGCCCAACAGCTTCCTCTACATGGGCATTTGCCTCGGTATGTCCACGGACGGAATTGAGGCCCCCCTGCGTGCAAAGGGCGTCGATGCCGTTTGGGGCTATTCTCAGTCTGTTACCTTCTACGGTGACATCCGCTATATGGCCTACGTGATGGATAGTCTCATGGCAAGCGATACGCTGGCCCAGGCTGCGGGAGTCGCCAAGGCACAGTGCGGCGATTGGGACATGGCCTTCTCCGATTATACTTATGAACAAGCGGTCGCCAATCATGTTGCGTTCCCCATTGTTGCCTCCTCCGAGGACTACTATCCCGGCCACGGCTATGTGGACGTCATCCAGACCGTCTATTCCACCTGGAAGCTCAATCTTCGTCCTGTCGGCAAGCCCTCCTGGCTCTACGCAGAACAATGCGGTGTGGGTAAAGTCGACGTAAATTGGGAAGCTGTGGATGGCGCGACCAGATATGACGTATATATGATCCAAAGCCCCTACCGCTGGGAGGATATCAAGTATTCCGCTTCGGTGTATACGAATAGCTATCAGTTCGAAAATGTGGCGCCCGGTGAATACCGCGTCTTTGTGGTGGCGCGTCCCAATGACGACTACGCCCAGAGCCCCTGCGCTGTGGTCCAGGTGGAACCGTTTACCGCCCCCCAGAATCCGGCGGTGATCCGTACCGGAGATGATACGATCTGTGTTTCCTGGGATCCGGTCAAATATGCCAGCTGGTATACAGTCTATTTGCTGAAGAGTCCCTATGGTTGGGAAGATGTTGCATATACAACACCCGTTTTTGACGCAAGATGCATGACGACGATCAGCGGAATTGCGGCTGATGTGTATTATCTGTTTGTGGTTGCAGAGAGCACTGCCGGCACCGGCCCCCAAAGCCGCTGGATCTACGTTGATCTTTCGAACCCCTTCGATCCTTATACGACTTCGCCCTTTGTAGACGTTCTAACGACGGACTATTTCTTCAAGCCGGTGATTTGGGCTGTGTATCACGATCCTAAGATCACCGCCGGCGTAGACGAAATGCACTTCGGCCCGAACCATAATTGCACCCGGGAACAGATCGTGACCTTCCTGTGGAAGGTATGCGGCGCCCAGGAACCGGAAATGAGCGAAATGACGTTCAGTGACGTGTCATATGACGCGTGGTACCGCAGGGCGGTTTATTGGGCTGTGGAGAACAATATCACAAAGGGCGTCGGTGACGGACTGTTCGGCGTCGGACAGAATTGCACCCGCGCCCAGGCCGTGACCTTCCTGTGGGCTGCAGCGGGCCGCCCGGAGCCGGAAACCACTGAGAACCCGTTTACGGATGTCCCTGACGACAGCTGGTACTATAAAGCGGTCCTTTGGGCAGCGGAGAACGGTATCACCAAGGGCATCGGCGACGGCCTGTTTGGCGTGAATCATATCTGCACCCGCGCCCAGATCATCACCTTCCTGTACAAGGCCTTTGCGCCGCTTGAGAACAAGCAATAAAAAAGTGAGGCCACCGGTGCGTAACCGGTGGCCTCTTATTATCTGAGAATCGATCAGCTCGTTCAGAACTTTCCGCTGATCCCGCCGTGGGTGGAGCCGGAGGAGCTGGTGTGGGTGGAGGAACCGCCTCCGCCGGAGGCACGCTGGGTATCAATGACCCGGGAGGTCGTATTGGCGTAGAGATAAACGTCCCGGTTTAGATTCAGGTGCATACTGTCCGGACGGCGATAATTGGAGGCGTTGTACTTCATGCGGACGGATTTCAGCTGGGATTTCAGACTGCCGGAGAAAAGGAACGCAAGCAGGAAGCCCACGATCAGCGCGATCACGGTGGTCTTTACCACGCTCGGACGGCCCTTGATCCCGAGGAACTTGTTGAAATCCTTCTGGAAGGCTTCCTGTTCCTTGTCGGAGAGTGTCCCGTTGTAGGAGGAAAGCATGGTGTCGGCCGTCTTTAGGTAGCTTCGGAAGCCATCTGCGTATTTGCCGTCTGAGATGCCGGGCTTGCACTTGCTCCACAGATAGTTCAGCCCGTCGTCGGTAAAGGCCTGGATCGCGTCGCCCTTGGTGGAGATGGCGAAATCCCGATACTCCATGGAGAGCAGAAGCAGAATGCCGCTGCGGTCTGCGCCGTAGCCGTAGCCGTTGTAATCGAAGTAATCGTCCGCGTAGGACTCGGCGGTGGAGCCTCCGATGGCGTTTTCCGTCAGGATCACCACGTCGCAGTGCTGCCGCTGGCTGATTTCCTCGGCAAGGCGGGTCAGCTCGGCCTCCTCGCTGTCTGTGAGAAGATCGGCGTTGTCAACCACGTAGGCGGCGTCCGTGGCGCCGACGGTCAAAACCGCACCGTCGTCTGTCGCAAAGGCGTTTCCTGCCAGGAAGACGATCAGAAGCAGGGAAAGGATCAGAGTCAATAAGCGTTTCATCCTCGCGCCTCCTTTCAGTGCAGCAGGAAGAAGTAGAGGATCAGCCAGCTCACGCCGCCGCAGATGGCGGTGTAGATCATGTGCCATTTCCAATACAGCTTCTTGTCAGTGGGCATATCGCCCACGAACTTGCCGGTCTGGCCGTTCATGGCGAACTGATAGGTCTTGCCCTGGTAATTCGTGGTCAGCAGCCAGACAGGGTACATGGCGTACTTTGCCTTGCCGTTCCGGACGCGGACGGAGGAAGACTCCGTGGTGATGGCGCCGTAGCCGGTTACGGTGGCGGTAAAGGCCTCCTGGGTGCTGTTCTTGATCCGGGTATTGGCGCGCTCAATGCTATGCTTGGCGTCCACGTCGTATTTGTCGGCATAGTAGCCGGAAAGATACGCGGTCTGGAAGGGGACAGCGTCCTTCATTTCGAAGGGCTCGATGGATTCCATCATGGCGTCGTCCATCTTGGTGGAGCCGTCCACGGGAACGTCGTCAAAGCTCAGATTGCCGGAACGCTCCAGACGGAAGTAGGTGGTCTCCGTGAATTCCCGGTCTCCGGTGCGCCAGGTGCGCGCCTTGGAGGCCTTGAAGTTATAGTCGGCGGAAACGTCGGCCCCGAAAAGCCAGAAGGGAACATAGACGCCCTTGATCTCGTCCAGGTGGCTGTCCTCGGAGAAAAGCCTGGGAAGCAGCTTCTTGCCGCTCATGTGCTTCTTCAGGGCGGCCTTCGCGTCCTCCTTGTTCAGCTTGAAGGGAATGATCAGATCCGGCTTCAACGCGCCGGAGAAGGCACTGGTCAGCACCACCGGGTTGCCGCAGAAGGGACAGTGGGTGGCGCCGGTGGTGGCGTCCGCAATGATCTCGCCGCCGCAGGACTTGCAGGTATAGAGGTTCATACCCGCGGTTTCCGCGTCGCTGAACTGCTCCTGGGGGGTATCCCATTCCAGCTGATCCGGCTGCTGCTGGTTCAGCGCCTGATCCATTTCCAGGAGGGCAGCGGGATCAAAGGTGGTCTCACAATAGGGACATTTCATCTTCTGCGTGCCGGAATCAAACTCAATGATACCGCTGCAGCAGGGGCATTTGTATTCCAGAATCTGTTGTGCCATGAAGCCTCCTTCTCCGCGATCGGCGCGGAAACAATAGTAGATTATAACAAACTGAGCAGCACAAACAACCAGTGGGCGGAAACGCCGGCGCAGAGGCCGCCGATGGTGTGGCTGATAATGGCCTTTCCGGTGTGCTCCCGGCAGCCCAGGACCTCCATCATGGAGACGTGGGTGCTCAGATAGCCGCTCCAGCACATACAGATCGCAGTGAACACAGCCATATCGGATACCTGGATCAGATTGCTGCTGGCCAGGCCGGGGATCAGACCCAGCGCTGCGCCCGCAGAGCCCAGGGCAGTCACAGGAACGGCGATGGCTTCCGCGCTGGTCAGACCGAACAGCGGCGTCAGCAGGAAGCTGAACACATTCGCCAGCCAGGGAAGCACGGCGACACCCTCTCCGGCGTTGCCGCGGTAGGGCTCTGTGGGGATCTCGCCCTTGAATTCCCGTTCGCCGTCTTCCACGCGGGTCAACGGGATCTCGATGCTGGTGGATTCATCCGCCTTGTACAGGATCAGCTTGTAGTTGTTCTCGTTGTCTCCGAAGCCGCTGGGGGGCAGCTTCACAAAGATTGTTTCGCCTTCCTCAAAGGTGCGGCCGTTGGCGAAGGAGTAGGAGGGATCCACGTCCTCGGCTGCCTTCTTTTCCCAATAGGCCACGCTGCTGTCCGGCTGGATACGCAGTAAGTAGTTGCCCTTGTCGGGGATCTCGATCATGTCGGTGGAAATGATCCAGCCGTTGGCGGATTCGTGCTGGATCTTGGCAAATTTGTACTGGGAAGCAGGTCTGCCGTTGGTGAGCATCATCACGAAGGAGCAGACGATCAGAACGCCGGGGATCACGGCCAGGCCCATGTCCACACCCTTCTTGCCGCCCTCCATGAGCGCGTCAAGCACGTGCAGGAAGCCCTTGTGGTTGGAGTGCAGTGCGTCGGCCTTTTCTTCCACTTCCTCATCCAGGGCAGGCAGATCCAGGCCGTAGGCCTTCTTCATGAAGTGCAGCATGATGCGGGTGGAGATAATAGCGCCGAAGATCGCGCCCAGGTTGCCGCAGAGGGCGGCCAGGAAAACGTTGCCCTTCATGGTGCTGCCCATGCCGAGGGTAAAGCTGGTGACGATCAGACCCATGCCGAAGGCGGTGCCCAGGTTCGTCAGCGCGGGGATCTGATAGGCCTTGAAGAAGCGGCGGAACTGCTTGTCGTCAGCCAGGGTCAGAATCGCCGGGTTATCCGACAGGTAGGTGGACACGATGCCGAGGGCGGAAGCGCCGGGCATTCCGAACAGGGGGCCCATCAGGGGAGAGAGCACCTTGTTCAGCAGGGCCACCACGCCGAATTCCGTCAGCAGCTCCGAAACAGCGCCGGCGATGACGGCGATGGCCATGATGAAGAAGACGGTGCCGGTCAAGAGGTTGTAGGCAGTATTCATCAGCGTGTTCAGCGCGTTGCCTAAACCCATGGGGATCGCAAAGATGCAGAAAAAGCCGATAAAGCAGGCCAGGCAGATGATCGCTTTGGTGTAAACGCTCATCTGCTTTTTGTGATTCGTTTCCAAATTATTATCTCCCTTCGACATACGCAAAAAATGCCTTATATATTATAATATAAAGTGTCGAAAAGGCAAGAGTTTTTCCGGAAACAAACAATTATTTTTTCGAATATGCTGAAAAAGTCTTGCATATACCGTTCGGCCTATGCTATAATAACGATCCAGACTTGGAGAGAGCGAGGTGATCCCATGGCGGCCCAAGGCGTCAAGGTCATTGCAAAGAACCAAAAGGCACACCATGAATACTTCATCGACGAGACCTTCGAGGCTGGGATCGAGCTTGTGGGCACAGAAGTCAAATCCGTTCGGGCCGGGACGATCTCCTTGAAGGAATCCTGGTGCCAGATCAAGGACGGGGAGATGTTCATCAAGCAGCTGCATATCGCGCCCTATGAGAAGGGGAACATCTTCAACAAGGATCCTCTGCGGCCGCGCCGGCTGCTGCTGCACAAGCGGGAGATCAACCGTCTGTTCGGCAAGGTCAAGCAGGACGGCTATTCCATCATTCCGCTGTCCGTCTACCTCAAGAACGCCAAGGTGAAGGTGGAGATCGCCCTCTGCCGCGGCAAAAAGCTCTACGACAAGCGGGACGATGCCGCCGTGCGGGACGCAAAGCGGCAGATCGACCGCGCCATAAAAGAACGAAATCACTGATCGGAAAGGAAGATAACAGATGTCCAATCCAGAATTTACCATCACCATGGAAAACGGCGCCGTGATGAAAGGGGAGCTCTATCCCGACATCGCGCCCCAGAGCGTCTATAACTTCATCCATCTTGCCAATCAGGGCTTCTATGACGGGGTGATTTTCCACCGGGTCATCAGCGGCTTTATGATCCAGGGCGGCGACCCCACGGGCACCGGCACCGGCGGCCCCGGCTACTGCATCAAGGGGGAGTTCTTTATGAACGGTGTGGACAATAAGCTCAAGCACAAGCGGGGCGTCCTGTCCATGGCCCGGGCCTCCAACCCCAACTCCGCGGGCAGCCAGTTCTTCCTGATGCATCAGGATTCCCCCCATCTGGACAAGAACTACGCCGCCTTCGGCAAGCTCACCGAGGGCCTGGAGGTGGTGGACGCCATTGCCTCTGTCAAGGTGGACATGAACGACCGTCCTCTGACTCCCCAGAAGATCGCCAGCATCCGCGTGGATACGAAGGGAGTGGATTATCCGGAGCCCAAGAAGCTGCGGGATCCCTACGGCCGTTGATAAAGAGATCGTCGCCTGGCGACAGCTCAATTTTTCGTTTTTCATTCTTCGTTCTAAGTTTTTCCCTGCGCCGCCAAGCGGCGCACCACGGGGCTGTACCGGTTTCGACGGGGATAGTGAGGCCGGAATAGCGGGCGGAGGTGTCCAACCTCCTGAAACAGGGCAACTTTTTTAAATTAACTGACAACGATAATCTCGTTCTGGCTGCTGCTTAATTAGCGGCCCATCCGCCCCGGAAGGACCACGAGCCGGGCTCGGGTGTGATTTGAGTGGTGACCGTGCGTGCGGTAAGCTTTGCCCGCACCATGCATCA
>JAEEZZ010000077.1 GCA_016292255.1 Oscillospiraceae bacterium | reverse complement strand
TCCCCGGCAAATCACAGGTCCGACCCAAGCGCCGTCACCGGCTGAATCTGAAACGGCTTCTGACAAGCCGGAGCATGTGAACGCGAGGGATCGCATATTGTAAGCGTATTTCTTCAGACGCGAAAAGGCTCTGCCTCTTGAAAAAGTCCCCCGTTTTCAAATTGCGCGCCGTCAATTCTTCCGTTACAATGAGGACAGGTAAGGCCAAACCGAATCTGACTTGAATGGGAGATCAAAAACGATGGACAAGAATTTTAATCTGAACGAGCTGGCGATGATGACCGGCTTCACCACCCGGACCCTGCGGAACTATCTGAACCAAGGCCTGCTGCACGGCGAGAAGATCGACGGCGTGTGGCAGTTCAGCGCCGAAGAGGCGGACCGCTTCTTCAGGGAGCCCTTCGTCAAGGAGGGCCTGCGGATCAAGCGGAACGCGGTCGTATTCGATTTCCTGGCGGACACCGCGAAGAGGGGCAACCGCGCCTGCGTGATCTTGGATCTGCCCGTCTCCGACGAAGAGGGCGAGGCCGTTTCCGCCTTCTTCTGCGGGAAGATGATGCAGGCCAGCGACGCCGTCTTCACCTATAACAGAGACCGCGGTGTCAGCCGGGTCATCCTCACCGGCCCGGAGGACCAGGTGGCGGAGATCCTGCGGGACTACTACAAAGGCGAATAAATCAAAAACGCAGGGAGCAGGACGGTGATGAATCGTCCTGCTCCCGTTTCGGTATTCGCTTAAGGCTGCATCACATGCCGGTACATCTTCTCCACGTCCGCGTTTCTGTACGTTTTCTCTTTTTTCAGGCGGCGGGGAGTGATCCCCGCCGCCCTGGTGCAATTGTCACAGCTTCTTGCAGGTGTAATCGTCGAACATCAGGCAGCCGTCGTCGAACTTCAGTTCAAGATAGCCGCCCTTGCGGCCGAAGGTGTTCTCCCCGATGGGATAGAGCCGGAACGTGAGCTCGCCGCGCTCCTCGTCGAAGGCGTGTGCCCAGAGCTCGCCGTCTTTCAGGAAGACCTCGTCGATGGCAAAATCGTGGTCCTCGGGATGCTCGTACTTGCCGCAGTAGCTTTCCCACCTGGACTTGTCAGGGTTCTTGACCGTAAGGTCCTCGATGCTGACGATGGGCTCCGGCTCTTGCCCTCTGGAAACTGCGATCATGCTCTCGGCAAAGCTCCAATAGGCCCGGATGTCCTCATATTCGCGGGTGTTGGCGAAAATGAACGCTCTGTCGGTATCGACGCCGCGCTCGAACCAGGTGCCGAGACCGGGCATGCCGCCGCTGTGCGATACGATCAGGCCAAGATCTTCATCGTCTGCGATGGCCCAGCCGAAACCGTAGCTCTCCTCTGCGTCGTCGTCATCGTAAACGATGTCCTTTCCGTTGTTCAGTTTGCCGGGGGTGAACATCAGCCGCTGCTCCTCGCGGGTCAGCACGGTCTCTTCCCGCAGCGCACGGTCCCAGGCAAGCATGTCAAGGATGGTTGTGAACGCGAAGTCGCACCCGTTCAGTCCATCCTCGGCGACCTCAAAGTAGTTCTCAATACTCCTCGAGTCGCCCGGCAGGATATACTTACCGTCCTCCAGCACCAGATTCCGAACAAAACGGTCGGAGGGCGCCCCGTCCCTGCGGATATGGAAGATCCCGGTGTCCTTCATCCCGGCGGGCTCGAAGATGTTCTGTTTCATAAACACCTCGAACGCCTCGCCGGAGACCCGTTCCACGATCTCGGCAAGCAGGCAGTAGCCGGTGTTGGAATACCCGAATTCTTCCCCCGGCGCAAAGCACGGGTCCTCGCCGCTGTCCGTCAGATAGCGCAGCACGATGCTGTTCGAGGGAATGCGTTTTTCTTCCTGCCACAGCTCCGTGAGCCAGGTCGAATCATCGACGTCGGGGATGCCGCCAGTGTGCGTCAGCAGATGGCGGATCGTCACGTCCTTGTAAGCGGTGAGTTCCGGGAAGAATTTGGTGATCTTGTCTTCCAGACACAAACGGCCGTCCCGGATCAGCAGCATGATCGCCACGGCCGTAAACGGTTTGGTGATGGAGGCCAGCTGAAAGATGCTGTCCTCCTGCATGGGAAGCTTGTCCTCTGTGTCGCGGAAGCCGTAAGCGCCCTTCGACACGATCTCGCCGTTCTCGGCATAGAGCCAGAGCCCGTTGAAAACGCCTCTCTCGTAGGCTTCCCGGGCCATGTTTTCCATCATAGTTTTCTTATCCATAGTATTATCATGCAGCCGTACAGGGCTGCTTTTCCTTTCTTTCATGTTGTTCTCGGCGGTGACCCGGCAAGTGCGTGTTTTGCTGAAAAGGGCAAAAAACACCGTGACGCAGACGCCACGGCGCAATCATTCAGCATCTATATGCCAAATCATACTGATCTGCAATATTGCATTCCAGTATCAGAACGAAAATGCACAAGCCGAGGTCATCACACAGGATTCAGTTCCAGTTGCAAGCTGCTTGTTAAGCATTTTTGATGACCTCCTTTCCTTAAATTTGCGGTTGTATTATAACAGACACGGGTTCCAAAATCAACTCTTATTTTCCTCCGGATCGCCTGTTTTGCTTCGCGGCAGAAGGGAGAATGAAACAGCCGGCTGCTCAGGCGCTTTGCCGGCAATCGTTTACCGGAAACCAAGGAAAATATACTTAGGACCGGCAGCATTAAAATTTAAACTTGACTTCGCCGTACGGCTTGGTTTATAATCAAAGCATGATTATGAGCCGTTCGGCGAAGTCTTGTTCTATTCGGCGCTGATTGCGCCGTTCGGCGAAAAACGGAGGCGGTATTGATGATCGTATCCACAGCGAAGGACTTTGGTGCGGCGATCCGGGCGCGGCGGAAGGAGCTTGGGCTGACGCAGGCTACATTGGCGGAGTTCACGGGCTTCAGCGTCAGCTTCCTCTCCGATCTGGAAAACGGAAAAGAGACGGCGGAGCTCGGGAAGGCTCTGTACCTGGTCAATTTGCTGGGTCTGAACGCGGAGCTCCGGAAGCGGGGTGAGGCAGGATGACCTACCGCGTCAGCATTGAAAAGAACGGCCTGCAGACCCACGTCGGCACGCTGGCCGGCGACCGCCCGGAGAACGCCGTGTTTGCCTATGCGCCGGAGTATCTGGCTGCGGAAGGCGCTGCCCCGATCTCTCTCAGCCTGCCGCTGCAGGAGGCTGCCTTCTCTCCTGCGCAGACGAAGAACTATTTTGACAGCCTTTTGCCCGAGGGCTATACCCGTCGGACCGTGGCTCAGTGGATTCACGCGGACGAGGACGACTATCTGACCATCCTCCACGCTCTGGGCTGCGAATGCCTCGGCGCGCTGCAGATCACGGCGGAGGGCGAAGCGCACGGCGCAAGCTACGAGCCGTTGGCGCTGGATCAGGTCAAAGCCCTGGCTGCGGAGGGTGCTTCCAAATCCGCAGAACTGGTGATCACCTCGCATCTGTCCCTGGCCGGGGCTACCGGCAAGGTAGGCCTGTACTACGACGGCAAAACCTGGTTCCTGCCCCGCGGCACCGCGCCCAGTACCCACATCGTCAAGCAGAGCCACGTCCGCCTGAAGCACATCGTTCAGAACGAGCAGCTGGCGCTGATGACAGCAAAGAACTGCGGCCTGCAGGTCGCGGACAGCTTCATCATCAACACCGGAAACGGCGCGGACGAGGAGATCCTGTTTGCCGCCGGGCGTTACGACCGAAGCTTCTCAAATTCAGGCAAGGTTATCGACGGCCTGACCGCGCCGCTGCGGCTCCACCAGGAGGATTTCGCCCAGGCGCTGGGGATTCCGGCCTCTCAAAAGTACGAACGGGCCGGCGAAAACCACCTGGCCCGGATGTTCGACCTGCTGCGGCGGCACTCCGCAGACCCGATCCGGGACATGACCCGGCTGTGGGATCAGATCGTGTTCAACTGGCTGATCGGCAACACCGACGCCCACGTCAAGAACTTCTCCCTGCTGTACAGCCCGGACCTCCGCACCCTGCGGCTGGCGCCGGCCTACGACCTCTTAGCTGCTGCGATCTATCCCACCACCCGGGAGCTCTCCTTCCGCATCGGCGGCGCGGCGACGGTGGCTGCAGTCACGGACGAGTCTTTTGAGGCTGCTGCCCGAGAGGCGGGCCTCGGCGTCCCGATGGCCATGCAGCGGTATCACCGAATGGTCGAAGCCTTTATACCGGCGCTCCGTGCCGCATCGGAAGCGCTGCAGAACGAGGGCTTCCCTGAGGCCGCGGAGATTGCCGAACAGATCCTCCAGACCGGCGGCATCGCTTTGACGAAATAACACGGTAAAGGTGCGATTGAGACATGATTACAAACATTCAGAGAAAGCCCCTTGCAAAGGACTCCTTCTATCGGGAGGGCAAGGTCCGGTGCGAGCTTTGGGACACCGAGATTGCTGTGGAGCTGTTTGATGAAGCGGTTACCCTGGAATATGCCGAGCGCTGTGCGGCGGCTATGAACGCCATGCCGGAGGCGCTGATCGATGCGATCTGTCGGGCGGCAAAGGCCTTTTGCCTCGACTTCTGCGAGAATATCAGCGAAGAGAGTCGGGCGGAATTGAAGCTGTCGGTTCCGGTGAATGCGGACACACCGCCTCGAGAGCTGCTCAAGTGCTTCCAGCCCACGGGGCTGGTCGTAGACGCACCGGAGGACCCTGCCAAAATCGGCTACCAGTTGGGATGTGTGTGCGACTGGGAAGAAGAACACGGCATGGAGATCGACATTCTGGATGATAAGCTGGTTTTTCTGAGCGAATTTACCGGGGAATCGCCCTGGGGCGACCACACAGACGATCTCGGGAACTACGCAAACAAGCTCTGAGCCAAAAGGGACGGTTACGACCGGAGCGAGTACGCTGCGCCTTGGGGCACCATTGCGAAGAGAATGAAACCGAAAACACATTCTAATAAAAAAGGAGCAACTGATCCATGTTGGTAATCTACGGAAGCCCTCTGTGTCCGGACTGCCGGGAATGCAAGGTGAATCTGGACGCCCACGGCGTGGAATACGAGTATATTGATATCAACAAGAGCATGCGGAATCTGAAAGCGTTTTTGAAGCTGCGGGACAGGCTGCCGGTGTTTGACGTCTGCAGGGAGAACGGTTTCGTCGGCATTCCGGCCCTCGTTTTGGAGGATGGGTCCGTGACCCTGGATTGGGAGGGCTGGATGAAAGAGAAGGGCCTGCCCATCGTCTATCGGGAGACCGCCCAGGCCTGCAGCATCGACGGAAAGGGCTGCTGAGCATGGCGCCGGCAAGAGAAAGCGTCACCGTAACAGACGACGGCGTCCGGCTGGTGGGGATATTAGAGCGTCCTTCGGCGGAGCCGGGGCCGCTGGTGCTGGTGCTGCACGGCTTTACCAGCGCCAAAGACAGGCCGCATACGGTCGCCGCCTGCGTAGCCATGCGTGAGGCGGGCTTCGCCACCCTGCGCTTCGACCTCTACGGCCACGGCGAGAGCGGAGGCGAATTCCGGAAGCATACCCTGCACAAATGGATCTCCAACACCCTGACCGTGATGGATTGGGCGGAACGGCAGGATTTTGTCACGGAGCTCTGGCTCTCCGGCCATTCCCAGGGCGGGCTGACGGCAGCTCTGGTCGCCGGAACCGCGCCGGAGCGCGTCAGGGGCCTTGTTTTGCGGGCTCCCGCTTTCATGATCCCCCGCTGCGCCAGAGAAGGAGAGATGCTGGGCGTCCGCTTCGACCCGTCGCAAATCCCCGAGCCTTTTCCGACCATCAAGGGCCTGACGCTGGATGCGGATTATTTCCGCTCCGCCCGGGCGATCCGGGTAGAGGAGGCCATCGACGCCTTTCCCGGCTCCGTGCTGCTACTCCATGGCGAAGCGGACGACGTGGTACCGCTCCGGGACGTGGAGACAGCCGCCGGACGTTACCGGAGCTGCAAGCTGGCGCTGATTCCCGGCGAAACCCACCACTTTGACCAAGCCCGAGAGCATATGAAAAGCGTCATCCGGGATTGGCTGAGTCAACAGAGGACAGACAAATGAAAACACGGACAGAACAACTGAAAGAAGCGTACCGCCTGGAAGCCCACCCCGAGGGCGGCTGGTTCGCAGAGGTATACACAGCGCCCTTTGAAAAGGACGGGCGCGAGCTGGCGGGCAGCATCTATTTTCTGCTGGACGCCGGGGAGAAATCGCAGTTTCATCAGATCGACTGCGAGGAGCTTTGGTTCTATCATGAGGGCTGCGGCGTCAGGATCACCGTGCTCTGTGAGGACCGCAAAGAGGAGCTCCTGCTGGGACCGGACTGCGCCTGCGGCCAGCGGGCCATGGTTCGTATCCCGAAGGACGCCGTCTTTTCCGCGGAAAACCTGACCCCGGACGGCTATACCTTCGTCTCCTGCGTGACCGTGCCGAAGTTTCGTTACGAGGGCTTCCGGCTGGTGCCGGACAGCGAGATTCGGGAGAGGCTGGAAGCGCTATGAATTATCTGCGATCCATCAGCCTGCGGGAGCCGCCCCAGCGGGATCTGTATTTGAATGACATTCCCGCAGTGCAGCAGCTTCTGCGGGGCGAGCCCATGGAGTTTTCCAAGCCCGTAACGATCTTCGTGGGCGAAAACGGCACCGGAAAATCGACGATCCTGGAAGCCATCGCCGTGGCCATGGGCTTCAACGCCGAGGGCGGAGGCCGGGAGCACCGCTTCGCTACCCAAGATTCTCACTCCGAGCTCTGGCGTCTGCTGACCACGGTGAAGACCAGCTTCCCGGACGACGGCTTCTTCCTGCGGGCAGAGAGCTTCTACAACACCTCCAGCTACATCGACCAAAGCGGGAGCCGTTTGGGGCGCTACGGATACCGGCAGCTCCACACCAGGTCCCACGGGGAGGCCTTCCTGGCCCTGGTCCAGAACCGCTTCGAGGGCCACGGCCTGTATCTGCTGGACGAGCCGGAGGCGGCCCTGTCACCGCAGCGTCTGCTGTCGCTGCTGGTGGCGATCCACGACCTGGTGGAGCTGGATTCCCAGTTTATCCTCGCGACGCATTCTCCCATCGTCATGGCCTTCCCCGGCGCGGAGATCAAGCTCTTCGATGAAACCGGCGTCCGCAGCGTGGACTACCGGGACACGGAGCACTATCAGATCACCAAGCAGTTTATCAACGATCCGGAGCGCATGCTGAAATACCTGCTGGAGGCCGAGTGAACAATGACAGAAGAGATCATCACCAAACTGTTCCGGCAGGCTGGCCTCGGGTCGCCCGTCCCGCACGGCAGAAGAACCCAACAACTCGAAATATGTGGAGGCAGCCAAATGAAATACAAAATTGAGGACTTGACAAAAGAAGAAGCCGGATACATCGGCGAAAAGATCAACGGGATCGTGCCC
>JAEEZZ010000076.1 GCA_016292255.1 Oscillospiraceae bacterium | reverse complement strand
GTGTCGTCCACAGCCTCCTGGCTGCACTTGCCCGCAAAAGAGCTGTAGCTCAGCGGCGAGGAGGCGTCCAGCGGCGCCACCGTCAGGCTGCTCACCCGGCAGCTGCGCCACTCGGTCTGGGCGTCCTGCTGCTCATGGAAGTTCAGCATGGGCGTGAAGGCGTCGAAGGTCGTGGTGAAGGCGTCAAGACAGGCGTTCATCTTGTTCACCTCCCTCACATGTGGCAGTCAACGCCGACCAGAACGGTGTCGTCGTCCAGCGCGTCGATGAATGCATCCAGCTCCAGCGCCCAGGCCCGGGTGGACTTGGCCTCCCGCTCTGCTTCCTGCAGATCTTTGGGACAGGAGAACATGAAACCGGAATCCTGATAGCCGCCCTCCGCCAGGTAGCCGCCGGGGGTAAACTGATACTTGCTGTCCGTGCAGCAGCCGTTCCGGTTGAGGAAGGTTTCCAGGCTCTCTCCGTCCAGATACACGGTCTTGAGGACTCCCTGAATACCGTTATCCGTAAAGTGCAGGAAAGACTTCTCCGGAAGCTCACGGGTTTCATACGCGGCCTTCAGCAGAGAATAATTCTGAGTCTGGCGCGTTTCAGAAAGATGGTTCATCACGTCCCAGGCGATGTCCTTCTTCCGCGCAGCGGCGACCCAGCGGTAGCCCTCCGGCCCCTTGGTCTCTTCCTCGGTGCCCTCGTAATCCCCGAAGGTATACTCGGTGCAATCCTCGGGAACCAGGAAGAGATGCGGCCAGCGGCCGCCGACGGTGTGCCAGTCGTAGAAGGCGGCGGTGTTGCTGTAGTAGCCGTAAGCGTCGTCCTCCGGCAGATACTCATACCCGTAATACTTCTCCGCCAGCTCGCGTTCGGAACGATAGAGCTTTCTCTTGGGGTAGTTCGGGAGCCAGGTCATCTTTTTGGCCTTCTTGCTGCGCTTCTTGTGATGCAGCGGGCCGAAGTGCTTCTGGACGATCTGTCCGTCCCGGATATCAAAGCGATTGCGGAAACGGGGATCGAAACGCTCCACCACGGTACCGTCCGCCAGACGGACGCAGTCGATGGTGCCGTTTCGGTATTCCTCCCGAATCTCGTCTGTGCAGTCGGTGAATTCCCGGCAGGCGGGGTTTTCCGTCTCCACCGCATAGGGATCCAGCTTTTCATAGACCGCGTCGAAGACCGCGCGGCCGAAGGGCGTGGTTTTTCCGGTCAGCTCGCTGGCGAAGATTTTCGCCATGAAATCTTCCGGATTTGTCTCCGTTTTTTCACGGAGCGCCATGAGCGTTGTCTGGACGAGAACGTCCTTGATGGGATCGGGTTCCTGCTCCGGAACCGTGACGGGTACCAATGTCAGAAAATGCATGATATATATTCCTTTCTCTGTTTCAGGCGCACGGACAGAAAGGATCAACATCCCAACTGCCCGTGTGCGTAGTGATTGCCCGCGCGGGCAGTGGATGATCGTATTCGATTTTAGAAACGAACGTGTTTTTTGACCACAGCGGTCAATTTGGTGGGTAACTGTTTGAGGTCGGTGATGTCCATGAAGGAGTCTCCGTAGATCCGCTCGATGTTCTCCTTGTCGCTGCCGATGGCTGCGGCAATAAAGCAGACGCCCTTGCGCTGATACTCGTGCTTGACGCCGCGCAGATCCTCCTCCGCCGCGGTGCCGTAGTAGCCGGTGTCAGCCGGCTGGCCGTCAGAGACCAGGATCAGCAGCTTCACAGGCTCCGGGCGCCGGGCCAGCCGCTCCGCCACATAGCGAAGGGCGGCTCCGTCCCGGTTGCTGGAGCGTGCGCTGATGTCCATGAGCCGGTAACGGTCGTCGTTGTCAAAGCTCTCAAACTCCGCATAGGAGTAGAGCTCCACGGTGCTGCCGTCGCCGGAGGAATAGCCCGTGGAATGGCCGTAGACCATGACGGGGATATCCAGACTCTGGCAGAAGTCGTAGAGGATGATGGCCGCGGCTCTGGCGTAGGTGCAGCGGTCGCAGGAGCACATGGATCCGGATTCATCCAGCAGAAGACCGACGGTCAGCTGCGGGATCTCGTTTGGCAGGCTGTTCTTGTAGAAGACCTTTCCGTCATTCCGGTGCAGGGCGTGGGTGTCGAGCCGCCGGCCCATCAGCAGGCCGGTCTGCTTGCCGCCCCGCCGGCTGTCCTTGAGCTGCTGAAGCAAGCTCTTCTGCAGCTGGCGGGAAATGGTAAGCAGCGGCGGCGCGGCCGTCTGATACTGCTCGATCAGCTCCTCGTCGACGCTCCTGATCCGGTTGACCCGAATGCTGACGCCCTCGTGGATATTGCCGTAGGACAGGCTCTGAGCCACATCGTTGAGCTCCTGCAGCCGCTCGCTCTCCAGCTCCTTGCAGGCGGCCTGCTCGGCCATCTTGTCCAGGATCCGGGCGATTTCCTCCGCTGCGGTGGAGCAGGACTCATGCTCGTAGTCGTCGTTGTACTCGGTGCTTCCGCCCACCGGCTCGGAAAGCCCCTGGGTCTGCTGCAGCGGAATGCGGCCCTTCTCGGTTTCCGAGGCAGCCTGCTTTCCGCCCGCCGGTCCGCTTGTGGGAGCTCCGGGAATGCCGGATGAGTCTGGAGCAGTCCCAGACTGACCTGAATTTGATTTTTCTCCCCCAGACCCGGATTTTCCTTCTTCAAAATCTGTCTCAGTCTGGGGAGTTCCGGATCCGGTCTCAGTTTCAGAGCTGTCTTCTTCCGTCTCGGACTCGGCGTCCTTTGCGTCCTGCTGGGTTTTGGCCCGCGCCTTCATGGTAGCGGACGGTACGACCGAGCTCGTGGGATCAAAGACCGGCGTCGAGCTGCCGCTGCCGGGGCTGGTGCCGCCGGCGACGGACTTGAGCAGCTTGCTCAGCAGCTCGCTGAGCCCGGAGTCCTCTCCGGCCT
>JAEEZZ010000075.1 GCA_016292255.1 Oscillospiraceae bacterium | reverse complement strand
TATTCAGCCAACCAAATAGCCGAATAAAGAGAGCTTGACGTATCACCGTAGGCAGCGCCAACATAAATCTTTGTGGTATTCCCCCAGGCGTCATAGTCGAAATGATAGCCCTGTCGGGTCAACGCCGTGCCGAGATAATCCTTTCGATTGAGCTGAAGCAACCGGCCTCTGCTATCATAAACATAATTCAGACTTACCGGATCGTTCCCGTTCAGGTAGTGCTGAGCCATTTGGACGAATGAAGCCGCATACATTTTAGCCCTGTGCGTCACTCTTGCTTTTTTCGATGAACATGGTATAATAGACGCATCAAACGACAGGGGGTTCCGCAATGCGCTGGGAATCATTGAAGGATAATTGCATTTTTGCCTTTTCACCTGAATTGGAAGCGATTCTTGGCGCGTTCAGTTTGCTGTGCAGTGAAACGGTGCACCATGTTTGCACAGACTTATTTGGTTCCCCGCGGATCGCGGCCTGGCGGAGGCAGTATCGGTTTTTGTTTGAGACCTACGCTGCCGTACAGGCTCTGGCTCCATCCCCCCTGGAATTTTTGCTGGATGATCTGTCTGCGGACTTCACTTTGGCAGGTCTTAGTGCCTATATCTTTTCTCTGCCGCCGGAGCAACGCCTGTTCCGGCAGGCGGAGTGGCGCTGGTTTGGCGGCACAACGCAAGAGGAGCTGCGTCTGGCTCTGACGGACGATGCTGCTCTGGATACCCTTTTTGGGCGGGTGGAGGAGCGCTGCCCCAGTTTTCTTGGAGTTTCCTCCTTTGTGCGCCAAAACGACCGCTATCTTTCGGAATTCTTTGCTTTGGCTGCGGAACTGGACACGCCGATCCTGCGGGACGCGCTCCGGGAGCAGGAACAGGCTGTGGAAGCTTTCCGGGCTCAGGTTGTAGAGAACCTGTCTTCTGCGGAACCCTTGGAATGCGCCCAAAAGCTGATGGGAAAGACCTTCCGCAACCGTGGCCCCTATGAGACCTTCTATTTCCTGCCATCCCTGCTGCTGCCCTTTGCGTCCATGCGCTTCTTCTATGACAACGGCACACCCCACAACAAGCAGATTTTGCTTTGCAGCATCCGAGAGCCGGAACGGGCACAGGAAGATACCATTGCCGCCCTCAAGGCGATGGCAGACGAAACCCGCTATCAGATCATGATGCTGCTGGCTCGGAGCGGCCCGGTGAGCGGACAGGATATTGTTCGCGCGCTCAAGCTGGCGCCGTCCACCGTATCCCATCACATGGCGGAGCTGCGGGATCGGGGACTTGTTACAGAGGAGCAGGTCAAGACCGCGAAATACTACGGCGTCTCGCGGAAAACCGTATGGGCGCTGCTGGAAGCAGTGGAACGTGATCTGAAGCTGGACGGAAGCAAAGACGAAAAACCATAGCAGACATGCAACGGCTGTCTCACAATTCTGTGAGGCAGCCGATTTTTTTCTGAAAAAGTGCTTGACAAAGTTGCTATTTCTATTATAATCTAATTCTATCAATATCGAATAATGGAGGCGATCAAATGGATACTGTGATTGAGGTCAAAGAGCTAAAGAGGACGTACGTCACCCGTCGCGGTTTTTTGAAAAAGGAAAAGCGTGTGGTTCAGGCGGTAGATGGCATTTCGTTCGAGGTACGGCGCGGCGAAATCTTCGGCCTGTTGGGGCAGAACGGCGCGGGAAAGACAACCACAATCAAGATGCTGACGACACTGCTGGCTCCCACCGCCGGGACTTGCAAGGTTCTGGGCTGCGACACCTTCGGCCAGGAAAAGCAGATTCGCAAGCGGATCAATTTCATCTTCGGTGGCGAAATGGGCGTATATCGCAGGCTCTCCGCCCGGGACAATCTTCGATACTTCTCGAACCTTTATTTGATCCCACGCAAGGAGCGGGACGTCCGAATTGAGAAGATTTTGAAGCTGGTGGATTTGGCCGACCGGGCGGACGATCTGGCGGAGACCTACTCCAAGGGCATGATCCAGCGTCTGCAAATCGCGCGTGGACTCATCAACGATCCCGAAATCTTGTTCATGGACGAGCCCACCGTGGGCCTGGATCCCTTGGGAGCAAGAATGCTTCGCGATATCATCCGTCGACTGAAGGAGCAGGGCAAAACCGTCCTGCTGACCACGCACAATCTGGCAGAAGTGGAAGAGCTCTGTGATCGGCTGATTATCATCAACAAGGGCAAGGTTGTGGCGCGGGGAACACCGGCGGAGATCAAGGGTTGCGCGCAAAGCCTGGAGGACGCCTATGTGAAGTTGATTGAGGGGGTGTCTGCATGAATCTTGCCGTTTTGTGCAGTACCATGCGGGTGCAGATGAAGCAGTCCTTTGCCCGTCCCATGTTCCGTTTCTGCCTCATTGCCAATCCCATTTTGAACACGATTCTGCTCTACGAAATGTACCGCAGCGCAGGCGAGGAAAACTTCATGGCCTACGTGGTACTTGGGGCGGGACTGATGGGGCTCTGGGGCTGCATCTGTTTTTCCTCGGCAGGGGACATCAACCGAGAGCGCTACAGCGGCACGCTTGCGCTGATCTTTGCCACTCCGGCCAGCTTTCCCGGCATCATTCTCGGAAAAATCATCGGTAATACATTGATTTCTCTTTTGACCCTGGGGATTTCGCTGCTCACAGCCGTTGTACTCTATCAGGTTCCGTTGACGCTGGGAAGCCCACTCTATTTTCTTCTGGCGCTGTTGGCAGCGGTATTGAGCTTTGTCGTCATTTCCTCGATGGTGGCCTGCCTGCTGACGCTCTCGCGTAAAACAGAATTGTACATGAACTGCATTGAGATCCCGATCAACCTGCTCTGCGGCTTCGCATTCCCGGTCTCGGTGCTGCCCGGAGCCGTGCGGGGAATCAGCCGCGCGCTCTCTCCCACCTATGCCGTGGAGCTGCTGCGCATGTCCGTTTGGGGTGTAAACGATCTGGCAGCTTTTTGGAACAAGCTGGGCATCCTGCTTGGGTTGACTGCCCTGTACGCAGTACTGTCCGGGCTGCTCTACCGCAGAATTGACCGCCGCGTTCGCATTGCGGCAACTTTGGAGGTGGCATAATGATCCGAAGGTTTTTTGAACAAGCGCAGCTCTATCACAAGGGACGCCGGGCGGCGTTTTCAGGTGAGGAATTTGCACTGATGCAGGTTGGTTATCCGCTTGTGACGTTAATTTTCTACTGTCTGATTGCGTCCTACAGCTTCAAAACCAGCAATCTGACCAGTTGGGTTATTGGCAACGCTTTCCTGCTTTGCACGGACGCCTGTGTCTTCAGCCTGGGCAATGCCTTCCGCGGCGAGCGGTATACGGGGCGGCTGCGCTCCATCATTGCCTCGCCCGGCACCAAGCTGCCGCTGATTCTGGCAAACGGTCTATATCCCGCTCTGTTTGCCGTGGTCGCCTCGGTGTGTGGCTTTCTGGTAGGGTCCCTGGTGTTCGGGGTGGACTTTTCCGGTGTGCACCTGGGTCTCGCAGCCCTGACGATTCTCTGCGGCATGGCGTCTGCGACCTGCTTTGGGCTGTTTCTGTCTGTATTTGGCTTGATGAATGACAGCATGCACCTGGTGCTGAACGTGGTCAGCTATCTGCTGATCCTCTTCACCGGTGCGGAATTTCCTGTGTCACAGCTCCCTCTGGCTGGGCGGGTAATTGCACAAATGATGCCGCTGACCAAATCGATTGCAGCCATGAACAGCTTATTCAGCCTGGAACGCGGCATATTCTGGACGCTGATTATGGCGGAGTTGGCCACCGGCGCGGCGTATGCCCTGCTGGCGCGGTTCCTGTTTGGCTTTGCGGAGCGCTGCGCCAGGCGCAACGGACAATTTGATTTATTCTGAGTGCGGAACAACGCAGAGGGGCCGCGTCAGAACTCACACATAGCCGGTACTACAGATAGCGTTTCTCATTTCTCATAGTAATCGCCTCCTTCGGTCTCAATTGCAGCCGAAGGAGGCAATCTTGTCGAATGTGCGAACGGGAAATTGTCTCAAATCAATCGGTTTTTCCCCAAAACGGAAGCGCAATGGATGTCCGGGCTTACAATTCAAGGCGCATGAGAACCAGCTCCTGCCAGTTTCCGGCTCTGTTGCGGAAGCCCTTTGGGTTTCTGCCGTATTCCACGAAGCCGTGCTTCGCGTATAGGCGGATCGCACTGTTATTTTCCGAAACGGCCTCCAACTCCAACTGGAGGAAGCCGGCCTGCCTTGCACAGTCGATGCAGGCTCTTGTGAGCACGTTTCCGATCCCGAGACCCCAGTATTCCCTCAGAATCGAGATGCCGAATTCTGCCCGGTGCCTTAGCTTGTCCCGGTCCCGCAATTTGTTGATGCCTGCGCTTCCGGCGAGCTTGCCGTCGACGAACGCAAGAATCTCAATATCCGTATCACTGTCGGCACTGGCTTGAAGCCGAGCCGCTACTTTTTCGAGATCATGCTCTGTCTCGTCCGGATACGTGGTCAGAAAGTCGGTTTCCCCGTGACATTGCATAAAATAGGCAAGGAACGCGCTTGCGTCCGCAGCTTCCGCATTTCGCAATTCACAGTTTTTTCCGTTCTTTAACTGTATAGTTTCAGAATAATGCATTCCATTCATCCTTCCGCTGATCGCGTTCCATTACAAGCTACAAACAATTATACCCGATTACGCTCCAAATGCAATAGGGGATCATACAATCCCGCCTGAGCTTTGTCATTCCGCAGGTCGGACAGCGGTCAGCCTGTGTGACGGGCGATGTTTTTCTACTGCCGCAGCCGGAAGGTTTTTGGGGCCAGGCGACGTGCGAGCAGGAGGGCGACTGCAACATACAGCAGTGAGAAGCTAATGCAGGCAAGGCCAAACAGGAGCGGCGTCATCAGCTCCCCCATCATCCTCGCCCCCTGCCAACTCACCAAATAGGTTGCGGAGGTAATGGCGGTATAGGCGGGATTCTTGGTTTGCAGCCCCGCCGTATAGGGCTGGAGCAGATAGTACAGCACCAGATAGTGGGTGGAGAAGAACACGGACAAGGCCAGGACCGTCACCGGCAGAATCAGATAATCCACGGGCTGTTCCGTGCCGCCGCAGAGCAGCATCAGCAACGGCAGACCCACAGCCAGCACAATGGCCGGGCGCAGATTGATCCGGACCAGCATCCGCAGCCGCGCCCAAAACAGAGGCAGGATCACAGAGGGCTGGCGGTAGAAGCGATAGGACAGCATACTGTAGTCGCAGTTAAAAAACAGCATCTGGGTGGTGGACTGTCCCCGATTGATATAATACATCAACATGGGAAGGTACGGAAGTGTCTTTATCAGATTCGTACTGGTTTTCTCTGCCAGATCAGGATATATCTGCGTTGCCGCAAGCAATGCGAGCAGCGCCGCTGCCGCGATACCCGCGAAAATGCGGGCGGGGCGCAGGAGCAGCCTTTTGTGCCGCTGAAAAAAGAGATCATTGAAATAGGCACAGCCCGTTTTATCGCTGGAGGCCTCCAGCACCAGCTTCTTTTGATAATGTTCCTGCGTTGTTTTTTGCACATAGGCGACTGTCACAAGTTGGTAGGGATATGACTGATAAAGCTGGCGGTATTCCCGGAAGCGGAACAGATACAGTACAGCGAAAATAGCCAGCAGCGCCAGCAGGCCGGTGAGCAGATACAAGACGATGCTCGGAATCATCCAGCCCAGAACCGGCAGACCGTATGCCAGGGCGATCAGCAGGAGCGGAATGACCAGGGCAATTTTTTGCAGCGACGGATCGGACAAATTCCTGCCCGTTTTGCGGAAAAGTGCGAGCTCTCCGGCAGACTCCACCAGCTTGCTGGCTACGACCAGCAGAGGCAGCGTCAGAATCCAGACGGCAGAAACCCGCAATTCGTCCGGCTGCAGCAAAAACGCCACCACAAAGATCCCGGCAAAGCCAAGCGCGGTTTTAAAGAGAAAATACAGATAATTGGACAGCGCGTAGCGCTTGGCGTCCATCCCCAGGAGAAACACAGCATAGTGGGAATTGGCGTCGCTTGTTGCGAAGCGATTCCAGGCAAACGCACCCGCAAGGGTCAGGAACAGAAAGAGATGCTGAAATGCCGCCGCCAGGTTTACGCCATGTTTTTCCTGGAAAAACGACATGGCCGGAAGATAGAACAGGCAGAGATACAGCAACTTTCCCAAAAAGAAAGTCAGCAGTTCCCAAATCACAGCCAGCACCAGCGCAAAGCTTTTCAAGCCAGCGATCTGGTATGGAGCGGCGGGAAACAGCTTGCCCAAAAGCGGGATCCGTTTCAGCCAGTACAGAATACCGTTGACCCGATAGCTGATGCGCAGGCGGGTAGAGATCCAAAATGCCTCAAACATTCTGCTCCTCCTTCAGGGCAGCGATGATCCTGTCCTTGTAGGCTGCGTCGTCCAGCTGCTCCCGGTTCACCGGGGCCAGGACGCCGTTGTGCAGGATCACGATTTCATCGCAGAGATCCAGGGCCAACTCCATAATATGGGTGGAGAGGATGGTGATATGGTCTGCTCTGCGGCGGCGCAGGAGCTGCTTCATCTCCTCGGCCACGACCACGTCGAGGGATGTCAGCGGCTCGTCCAGCAACAGGACGGGCGGATCGGCAACAAACTGGATGAGCATCTGCATCTTGTTTTTCATGCCGTGGGAGAAGTCCTTCAGCAGCTTGCCCCGGTCCGCCGGGTCGATCTGCATATAGTCCAGGTAATCGTCCGGATCCTGGGGCTTGTGGATCTTGCCCCGGTTGATTTCCAGGAAGAACTTCAAAAACTCCCGGGCGGTCAGAAAATCCGGCACAATGGGCGTGGAGAGCACATAGCCCAGATCCTCCGCGGCAAGGGGTCGCTCCGTACCGTTTCCTCCCCGGAGCATCACGCTTCCCCCGTCCGGCTTCAAGTCCTCGTTGAGGCAGTTGAAGAGGGTGGTCTTGCCGGCGCCGTTACGTCCCAGCAGGCCGTAAATGTGCCCCGTTTCAAAGGTAAAGGAAGCGCCGCGCAGCACCTCCTGCTTGTCAAAGGATTTTTTCAGATCAGACAGTATCAGCTGCACAGAATAACAGCCACCTTTCTTTCGATGCCAGCCTGTGTTTCTGCTGCATCGGTTTCCCAGCAGTATAACACACAGAACTCATTTTTTCAAGTATTATCCCCCCCAACTTACGATTCTGCAGGATCATACAATCCCGCCTGAGCTTTGCGTCAAGAAAGCGGCGGAATGAAATTAAACGCGATTGTGGTTTAGAAGAAGCAGGACAATCGGCAATATATATTTTTCCATCGGAAAAATGTCAGTGGAGTTGATATTTTTCCGATGAACATTGACTTTTTTCTGCTTGCGGTTATAATAAGAGTAGAAGACATGCAAGGAGGCGGTACGATGTCTGACTGGATTACTGTGAAAGAGGCTGCCGCGCGCTGGGGATTGCAGGAGCGCAGTGTAACAGGCATATGCAGAAGCGGGAAAATTGTGGGAGCGCATAAAGAGGGCGGAATCTGGTTTATCCCAGAGAACGCTGAAAAACCGGCTGACAGACGGGTGCGCAGCGGCGCTTATCTACAGAAAAAAGAAAAAATCCGGAAGCCGCTGCCCGTAGGCATTTCAGACTACCGGATTGCCTCGACACAATACTATTATGTGGATAAGACCATGCTGATCAAGGACTTCATCGATGACAGACCTATGGTCTCCCTTTTCACGCGGCCTCGACGGTTCGGAAAAACGCTGAACATGGATATGCTGCGTACCTTCTTTGAAAAGACAGACGAGGATACCTCTGTCTATTTTAAGGACAAAGCGATCTGGAAGCAGGGAGAGGTTTATCGAAGCTACCAAGGAAAGTATCCTGTGATTTTTGTCACGTTCAAGGACGTCAAATACAAAAACTGGGATGATACGCTGGAGAAGCTGGCAGAGATCATAGGCAGCGAGTTTGCAAGGCATTCAGAGCTTCAGACATCCGATGCCTGCAATGAAGTAGACAAAGGGAGTTTCCGTCGGATTATGGAGCGAAAAGCGTCCGAAACGGAGCTCTCCGGCGCCTTCCTCTTACTGACCCGAATGCTCCATGCACATCACAAGATCCCGCCGATCATCATTATCGACGAATACGATACTCCGATTCAGCAAGGCCATACTCGGGACTTCTACGATCAGATCATTTCTTTCATGCGGAACTTATTTTCCGGTGGTTTCAAGGACAATAAAGATCTGTCTTTTGGCTTTCTCACCGGTATTCTCCGCGTTGCAAGGGAAAGCATCTTCAGCGGCTTAAATAATCTTGCCATCAATTCTATCCTTGACGATAAGTACAGTTCCTATTTTGGCTTTACCAAAGAGGAAGTCAGGGTCATGACGGAATACTACCATGCAGAGGACAAATATAACGATCTTCTCGCATGGTATGATGGTTATCGCTTCGGCGACACGGAAATTTTCAATCCCTGGTCTGTCATCAACTATTTTCGCAATAACTGCAAACCGGGCGCATATTGGCAGTCCACAGGAAGCAACGAAATTATTGGAGAGGTCCTGGCAGAAGCCGGACCGGAGATTTACGAAAATCTTCAATTGCTTCTGCAAGGCCAATCTTTCCTGACGAATATTGAAACCGGTGTTGTATACCCGGAAATACGCAAGAATCCCTCCACGGTCTATGGGTTCCTCCTGGTAGCTGGGTATCTGAGGCAGCAATCTGTTGACCCTTCCTTCATCAACGGCTACATGTGTGAGCTTTCCTTGCCCAACCGGGAGATCGCCCTTGTTTATAAAAAAGAGGTCCTGGATCACCTGGTGAATTTCATTCCGTCCTCCACAGCCATTTCCATTCAGGAAGCAATCTACACTGGGAATACCGAAAAACTGCAAGCAACGATTCGACAGCTCCTGCTTCAAACAGTCAGTTTCTACGACACGGCCGGAGAGAATTTCTATCACGGGCTTATCCTCGGCCTCTGTGCCATCATGGATTCCCGGTTTGAGATTCGCTCAAACCGGGAATCCGGTGAGGGACGATATGATATTCAGCTAAAGCCGCGGATTGCCTCGCTTCCGGGTATTCTGATTGAATTGAAAGCAGCTAAGACGGGAGATGGAACAGATCTGAAGGCTTTTGCGCAAGCAGCTCTGGATCAAATTGAGGAAAAGCAATACGCAATCGAACTTCAAGCAAATGGTGTTTCAAGTATTCTAAAATATGGCGTCGCGTTCCGGGGAAAAGAGGTAGAAATCTGTGCTGCCCTTGGGAAATGATCTGGTGAGAGAGCGCATTTCGGTAACATGTAGCTAAGGTTATACAAGGTGTGCAATGGATATTCCCATGGATATTTTTTTCGGGACTCTCGAAAAACCCAGGAAAAACAAGGGTTTTTGAATGGTATGATATCGTCCTGCAAAACCGTCATTCACCAGTTCAAATCTGGTCGTCACCTCCAAAAACTCCAATTGCGTTTGCAGATAGATTTGCAGATAGAATAATCCAACCTTAGAACCGTAGCCCGCCGCGTCAATCTCCAATGGTGAGAAGAACATCCCCGCAATGTCCATTCTGCTTCTGGTTTTCTTGGGATCAAAAACAGTGAAATCGGACTCTGTCCCAGGATATACTTGCAGTGGATTCCCGTCCTGGTCAACGATCTTACTCGGGGTATTTGGTTGAAATTTTGGATCATACCTCTTGACAGCGTCAAACAAATCTGCTACAGTATTGATAGCATTTGACGTAGCCAGATGGGAGCTAAGGGATTTCCCTGAACTCTGCCAGCTATGTTAAATGCTTTTTCTATGTTTTGCAGGTTGTAAGCCCTTTTTGTTGTGTCCGGTGCTGCTGGATTATTCATTTCTTCAACAATGAGCTTTAGCACTTCCGGTCCGTTTCCAATATCTGCAACAAAGTACTGCGATCGGGCACCCCGGCAAAAAATTCTTAAAAAACTTCTTGACTCTCACACTGTGGCAGGCATTACAATGACCGTGAGCTCAACAGAAATCAGCACCAGGAGGTACCGCCATGCTGAAAATCGGTGAATTTTCAAAACTGTCCAGAGTCAGTGTCAGGATGCTGCGCCACTACGACGAGATCGGCCTGTTAAAGCCCGCCGAGATCGACCGCTTCACGGATTACCGCTATTACCGGGAGGATCAGCTTCCCAGGGCAGGCCGGATTGCCGCCTTGAAGGAACTGGGCTTTTCCCTGGCGGATATCGTGAAAATCCTGGAGATCTACGGCGACCGGGAACAGATGGAGGCGTTCTTTTCCGCACGGCAGCAGGAGCTGGAGGCCTTGTCTGCGGAAACGGCCCGCAAGCTGGCACTTCTGGACGCAGCCCGAAAACGGCTGAGAAAGGAAGAAAACATGAACTATAACGTCACTGTTAAAACCATTCCAGAGCGCTACGCCGCCACCGTTCACATGACCATTCCCCACTACGAGGACGAGGGAATGGTCTGGGGAATTCTGATGCAGGAGACCTGCCGGATGAACCTGACGGAGGCAGACCCCTGCCTCTGCGCCGTATCCTTCTTTGACCAGGAATTCAAGGAAGAAAACGTGGAGCTGATGGCCTGGAAGACCGTGAAGGGGCAGTACCCAGACACGGAGCACGTTAAGTTCCGCACGCTCCCGGCGGAAACCGTGGCAAGCTGCACCTACAAGGGCAGCTACACCCTGATCACGGAGGTCTACGCCGCCGTGATTTCCTGGATGGAGGCCAACGGTTATGAGCCCGCCGGCCCCATGTTCAACATCTATCACGTCAGCCCCCACGAGACCCAAAACCCGGATGAATTCGTGACGGAGGTCTGTTATCCGGTGAAGAAGAAGTAAAAATCCAGGAAACCTCTTTTGCCTGCGCGGCAAAAGAGGTTTCCTGTTGCACCCAAGCCTTCCCCCCCCAGGGGGGAAGATGTCCGCGAAGCGGACGGATGAGGGGCCGACCGACGCACCGCCTGATGCGGCGCGGGCAATCTGCTCGCCCTTCCCGCTGTATACGTCGGCAAAGAGCGCTTCCTTCCCTTACTGTGTATGATAAAACCGAATCGTAAAGACCGTGCCGCTGGTGGAGCGGTTGGCGGCCTTCAAGCTGCCGTCCTGGGCGGAGATCACCTTTTTGGTAAAGGCGAGGCCGATGCCGAAGCCGTTCTTGGTGTATTCCGTGGCCCGGCGGAAGCGCTCGAAGATATAGGCCAGCTCCGCCTCCGGGATGCCCTCGCCGGTGTCGGCGATGGTAATGGCGGTGGATCCGGCATTTTCCTTGGCGGTGACGGTGACCGTGCCCCCGGGGGGCGTGTGCTCGATGGCGTTTTTCAGCAGGTTGACCAGGGCCTCGGCGGTATAGCGGAGGTCGCCGACGAAGCCGGGCTCGCCCTTCAGATCGCTTTGAATCTCCACGCCCTTCAGCTCCGCGGTCACGGAGACCGTTTCTACGGCCCGGTCGATGAGGGCCCGGCAGGAGACCGGCTCCCTGGCGAAGCGCACCGCGTCCGTCTCGATCCGGGAGAGGCTCAGCATGGTCTCGATCAGCCATTTCATCCGGGAGAGCAGCTCGTACAGCTCCCGCAGATAGTCCATGCGCTCCGCTTCCGACTGGCCGGGACTGCCCATCAGACCCAGGATCATCATCACGGAGGTCAGCGGCGTGCGCAGCTGGTGGGAGATGTCCTCCAGGGCCTCCTTGGCAAACTGTTTTTCCTTCCGCAGGGCTGTGTTCTGCTCCCGGAGGCGGACGGTCATTTTGTGGATCTCCGCAGCCAGGACGCTCAGCTCGCCCTCCCGGTACTCGTCAAAGTCGATCCGATCCTCTCCCCGGAGGATGCGGTCGATCTCGTCACAGAGCCGTTTTGCCGTTTGCCGACGCTTGTACAGCTGGGCCTCATAGAGCCCGAAGAGCAGCCCGGAAAACAGGATCAAAACAGCGGCGCAGGGCAGGCTGAAAATGGCGCAGATACCTGCGGCGGCCCCGGTCAGCAGCCAATGGAACAGGCGGCGGGCTTTGTCGTTCATCCGTCCACCGCCTTATAGCCCAGGCCCCGGACAGTCAGAATGATCCGGGGGTTCTGGGGGTCGTCCTCGATTTTCTCCCGCAGCCGCCGGATGTAGACGCTCAGGGTGTTGTCGGTGACGAACTCCCGGGTCAGGGCCCACAGCTCCTCGGCGATCCGGTCCCGGGAGAGCATCTGGTTCTTGTTGGAGAAGAACACCAGCAGCAGGCGGTATTCCAGGGCGGACACGGCGAGCTCCTGGCCATTTTTGAGCACCAGGGCCTTGATGGGGTCCACCGTCACGCCGCCGCATTGGAGCAGGGGAGAGAACTTCTGCTGCCGCCGCATGACGTTCTTCATCCGGGCCAGCAGCTCCCGGGTGCCGAAGGGCTTGCCGATATAGTCGTCCGCTCCCATCTCAAAGCCGGCCACCGTGCAGGCCTCGTCCGCCGAGGCCGTGATGAAGATCACCGGCGTGTCGCTCTCCTTTTTGATGGCGGCGCAGACAGAATAGCCGCTGCCGTCCCGGAGGGAGACGTCCAGCAGCACGCAGTCGTACTTGTTCTCCGCGAACAGCCGCAGGCCCTCCCGCTGTCCGTCGGCATGGGACGTGGCGTAGCCCTCGGAATTGAGAAAGCGCATCAAAATCGCGGCAAGCTGCTCGTCGTCCTCAATCAGCAGAATATTGGGCATGATCCCACCTCCCATCGCAGTTTATCATAGCATATCCAGGATCTTTTCCAGCTGAGCCTTGTCTGGCTTCCGCCCGTCCATGAGAATGGGCAGCACGATGTTCTCCTCCGCGGTCAGCACCGGGTTCAGGTTGTAGAACTGATAGATCAGTCCCACCTGCCGCCGGCGGAAGATGGCCAGCTCTTTTTTGTTGTGGGCGAACACGTCCTGGCCGTCCAGCCAGATCTTGCCGGAGGTCGGCCGATCCACCGCGCCGATGAGATGCAGCAGGGTGGATTTGCCGGAGCCGCTGGCACCCACGATGGCCACCATCTGTCCCTTGGGCACGGTGAACGATACCTCGTCCACGGCCTTGACCTCGTTTTCTCCCTTGTCGTAGACCTTGCAAAGCTTTTCCACTTTTAACAGTTCCATATCTTCTCCTCCGAATGCCCCGGATCCACGATCCGGAATGATCTGAGCCTATCATAGCACGGCTTTCTGACAATTTCATTATCCGAATCTTACAATTTTGTCACCCGGCGGAATGATGCGTTGCCATTTCGCCGGAAATCGAGTATAATAAAACAAAAAAACGGGGAGGCGGGCAGCTTGAACAAAATACGGATCACCATGATACAGGCCCTTCTGCGGGGAAGCGCAGAGGAACGGGGCGCCCGGGTGCGGGAGCTGGTGGGGCAGGCCGCGGCCCAAAGGGCGGATCTGGTGACCCTGCCGGAGATCTGGAACGGGCCCTATCAGCAGGATCTGTTCCCCGACTTTGCCGAGCCACGCTTCGGCTCCTCGTGGCAGCTGCTCTCCCATCTGGCCGCCCAATACGGGATCTGGCTCTCCGGCGGCTCCATCGCGGAGCGGGAGGATGGAAAGGTCTACAATACCGCCTACGTCTTCGACCGCAGCGGCAATGAGGTCGCCCGGCACCGGAAAATGCACCTGTTCGATATCAACGTCACCGGCGGCCAGCACTTTATGGAATCCCAGACCCTGAGCGCAGGCAGTCAGGTGACGGTGTTTGACACGGAGTTCTGCAAAATGGGCCTGTGCATCTGCTACGACGCCCGCTTTCCGGAGCTGTTCCGGCTGATGGTGGATGGGGGCGCAAAGCTGATCCTGGTGCCTGCGGCCTTCAATATGACCACCGGCCCGGCCCACTGGGAACTGCTGTTCCGCCAGCGGGCGGTGGACAACCAGGTCTTCTGTGTGGGAACCTCCCCGGCCAGGGACGAGGCGGCCAGCTATCACGCCTGGGGCCACTCCATCGTAACGGATCCCTGGGGTCGGATCGTGACGCAGATGGAGGAAGGGGAGGAGCTCCGTACCGTGGAGCTGGATCTGGAGCTGGCGGATCAGATCCGCGCCCAGCTGCCCCTCCTGTCCCACCGCAGAAAGGACGTCTACCGCCTGGAGCAGACCGTTTGAGGAAGCATACAAAGGAGGCTCGACCATGCTTGAAGTGATACACTACACCAAACGCTACGGCAATACCCTTGCCTGCGACGACTTAAGCTTTTCGCTGCCGGACGGCAGCATCACGGTGCTGCTGGGGCCCAACGGCGCGGGGAAGTCCACGCTGATGAAGGGCATCACCGGCTTCCTGCGCTTTGAGGGGCAGATCCGCATCAACGGGATGCCCAACACGGAGCTGGCAAGCCGCCGCATCCTGGGCTACATTCCGGAGATCCCGTCCTTCTATCCGAATCTCACCGTGGCGGAGCACGTGGAGTTCGTGGCCCGTGCCTACCGTCTGCAGGACTACCGGGCCCGGGCGGACGCGCTGTTGGAGCGCTTTTCTCTGACGGAGCACCGGAAAAAGCTGGGCTCCGCCCTTTCCAAGGGCATGGCCCAGAAGCTGAGCATCTGCCTGGGCCTGTTCACCCAGCCCTCGGTGCTGCTGCTGGACGAGCCCTTCATCGGTCTGGATCCCCACGCCATCAAGGAGCTCAAACGGTTGATGGAGGAGCTGCGGGCCCAGGGCGCGACGCTGCTGGTCAGCACCCATATCATCGAATCGGTGGATATGCTGTGGGATCGGGCCATCATCATGCAGAAGGGGAGCATCCGCAGGACGCTGACCCGCCGGGAGCTGGAGCAGGGCGGCGCCTCCCTGGAGGAGCTGTTCTTTGCGATCACGGAAGGCGAAGCGGCCCAGACGGAAGCATAGGAGGGCCGGGCCATGCGGATGTTTTTCTATTTCTTCTTCCATTCCGCCTGGAATCAGCTGCGCTCCTTCCTCCGCACCTGGGCCTTCTATCTGTTTCTCGGGCTGGTCGGACTCGGGGGGATCCTCTGGTACGGCCTGCGCTGGTATCTCCACCGGCTGGCGGAGTCCAACAGCGAGCTGCCCACGAATATGGAGGAGATCCTCAAGGCCACCCACATGACGGGCCTGGATCTGGTGGAGTTGGCCTTCGGCCTGCTGATCCTGGGCCTGCTGGCGGTGCAGATCATCGGAGCGGAGCGGAGCGTTTCCACCCTTTTTAAGCACGCGGACGTGAACCTGCTCTTTGCCAGCGACCTGCCCCCTCAGCGGGTGCTGGCCTTCCGGGTGGGGAACACCCTGGAGCTGCCCATCCTGGCGGGCCTGCTGCTGGCGATCCGCCTGCCCTTCCTGGCGGCAAAATACGGGCTGGGCCTCTATGGGGCCCTGTCGATCCTGCTGGCCTGGTTTCTGACCCTCTGCTTCTCGGCCCTGCTGAAGATTCTGATCTACGAGCTGGGCAGCCGTCATCCCTTCTTCCACCGGAACCTGCGCTGGTTCGTCATCGCCCTGCTGGCGGCGGTTGGCTACGCCTTCTACCGGACTTACCAGGTCACCCTGGACGCCAACGGGCAGAAGGACTTCTTTCTGACGGCCCGGGCCTTTTTCAACGCCCCGGCGACCCGCTGGATCCCTGTCTGGGGCTGGGGCAAGGGCATCATGCGCTACGCCCTGGACGGGAACGCGGCCTTCTCGGTCAGCCTGCTCTGCGTCAGCATTTCTCTGATCTGCGTTCTGATCCTGATCGTCCGGCGTCTGCCTGCGGACTACTACGAGCAGACCCTGCGCTCCGCCCAGGAGATCTCCCAGCTCTATGAGGCGGTGAACGCCGAGGGCGCGGCCCTGCTGATCACCCGCACCAAGGAGCGGACGGTGACCTGGGACGGCTTCCGCCACGGCTGGGGCAGCAGCGTCTATTTCTTCCGGGTCTTCCACAACCGCCTCCGGAACTCCCGCTATTTCATCTCCAAAACCATGGTCACCTATTGCTTCGCGGCCCTGGCGGGGGGACTCTACGTCCGGTATTTCATGGAAAAGCCCATCGACTACATCCCGGTTCTGGTGCTGGCGGGCATGGTGTTCTTCCGCACCATCGTCTCTCCCGTGACGGAGGATATCCGCAAGGATAGCTTCCGGCTCCAGCCGGAGCCTGTCTGGGCCAAGCTGTTCTACTCCCTCCTGGGCGGCAGCTGCAACTGCGGGCTGGACGTGTTTCTGCCCCTGATGATCGGCAGCGCGGCGGCGGGCTTCTCGCCCCTGCGGGGCCTGCTGTACCTGCCCATGCTCATGTCCCTGGACTTCTTCGCCAGCGCCTCCGGGGTGTTCACAGACGTGTCCATCCCGCCCTCGGTGGGGGTGAACTTCAAGCAGGTGATCCAGATCATCTTCCTGTACGTGGGCATTATCTTTGACGGCGTGGTGCTGAGCTACGGCATCAACAACGGCCACAGCACCGCGGGCTTTGTGCTGATGACCCTGCTGGATCTGCTCTTCGGCGGGATGTTCCTGGGCCTCACCGGGGTGTGGCTCTATCCCTGCAAGGGGCGGGCCGTGCGAGACGAGACTCTGACCCCGGATCGCAAAAAAGTCCACGGGGCCTACGCCCGGGTGGGGCTTGCCCTCGCTGCCATGCTCCTGTCCATCCGGGTGGTCCAGCTCCGCCTGGCCCAGACGGAGCTGGATCCTCTGCTGATCCTGTTTCCCCCCATCTACTGCATCGGCCTGCCGGTGTTCCTGCTGGTGCTGGGCCGGAACCGGGAGAAGCGGGAGCCGCCGCGCTCCCTTTCGCCGGGACGCTTTCTGCCTCTGATCCCCGCCTGCTTCTTCGTGATGTTCACGGGCAATATCCTGGGGATGCTGCTGCAGAACCTGCTGGGCTACTATATCCTGCCCTTTCCCGGCGAGGGGCTGCTCCAGTTGGATCTGCATTACTCGACGGACTACCAGCTCATCCAGGCCCTGCTGCTGGCCTTTGCCGCCCCGGTGATGGAGGAATTCGTCTTCCGCCGCTGCGTGCTGGATCGGCTGCGGCCCTACGGGGAGAAGGCCGCCCTGCTGATCTCGGCCCTGCTCTTCGCCCTGTTCCACAGCGCGGTGAACCAGATGTGCTACGCCTTCCTGCTGGGGCTAATCTTCGGTACGGTGTATCTGAAAACCGGCAAGCTCCGCTACTCCATGATCCTCCATGTGCTGATCAACTCCATGACCTCCCTGGTGCTGCCCGCGCTGCTGGAATGGGCGGAGGACAGCCTGTCGGCGGCGGGGGTGGAGCTGGCGACGGCCAAGCTGACGGACGTGATCGCCCTGCCGGGGGTGCTGGTGATGCTGCTCTACCTGGCCCTGCTGCTGGTGCTCTCCCTGCTGGGGGCCGTGGTGTTCTTCTTCGGCGTTCGGGAGCGGGAGCTCTCCCCAAACGGCGCCCGGGTGAAAACGGCCCTTTCCTCCTGGGGCATCCTGCTGTTCCTGGCGGCCAGCGCAGCGCTGCTGTTGCTGTGAGGGCCGGTGCTGTGATCTGCAAACAAACGACCATGCCGGAAATCCGACATGGTCGTTGTACGTTTGCGGGAGGGCTTACTGCCTGGCCGCTTCCTTGATGGCCCGCTTCCGGGCGTACATGGCCTCGTCCCCCTGCCCCCACGCACCGGGCACGGATGATTTGCAAAAATTTTAAAAATTCGAACATTTGTTCTTGAAAAATGCGGCAATTTGTGGTATAATACAGGCAGCGATGGGCGGTTTCTTTTTTGGGAAAACGGTATCTTAATAACGTGATTATGCTTAAAAATGTCTTGGTACCGTTTTTTTGGAGGGGGATTAGAGGCTGCCCGCCGCAAAACTCAAAAAGGAGGAAGCAAGCATGGCATTGCTCAGAGCGGAACTAAAGGGAGAAGGAAGGATCAACTATCACCGGCAGGCGGGAGAGGCGCCCAAACCCGGCGTCCTGGGACTATATGAGGGGATCATCGAGGCCGCGGCGGACCTTGCCCTGCCGCGCCTGGAGTCCTTTGACCCCGGCAGTATGCTGTTTTGCATGGAGAACGGCAAGATATACATCAAAAACAGCCAGGGCGTCTGGACGGCGTTGAATACCTGACCCTGAACCTCCCCCGGCCGCCGCATCGCGGCCGGGGGAAAGTAATGAATACTGAAGATTTAAGAATGAATCATGATTGTGTTTTTCAAATCGCGATTTGAAAAACTCCGATATTATTCATTAGACGGTTATTCAGTATTCATTATTCATCAAAACCCCATCGTGCGGGGGACGGGGCGTCCCCTAAAGGACTTGCTTCGCGGCGGAGGGCGCCGCCCCCTACAGGCGGTGCTCAATTATGAATTATGCACTATGCATTATGCATTCCCCCGACCCGCACCGTCCGGGCGTCCAGTGCTTCCACGAGGCCCTCGTCGTGGGTGGCGACCAGCAAAGTCTTTCCTGCCTGCCGCAGCTCCGCCAGCAGGGGAAGCAGCCGCCCGCGGGTCCGGGCGTCCAGGCCCGCCAGGGGCTCGTCCAGAATCAGAACCTCCGGGTTCAGGGACAGCACCGCTGCCAGGGCTACCTGTTTTTTCTGGCCGCCGCTGAGGTGGTAGGGGGCCTTGTCCGCCAGGGGCTCCAGGCCGAAAAGGGCCAGGCAGTCCGCGGTGCGGGCGGCGATCTCTGCCTCGGGCAGCCCCATCTGCCGGGGCCCGAAGGCGATCTCCTCCCGGACGGAGGCGTTGAAGAGCATCACGTCCGGGTTCTGGAAGAGATAGCCGATCCGCTTGTGGAACAGCTTGGCCCGCCGCTGGTTTTTCAGCAGGGCAGGGGTGACTGCCTCCCCGTCGAAGCGGTAGACCCCCTCCTGGGGGAAGGAGAGGCCGTTCAGGATCCGGAACAGGGTGGTCTTGCCCGCCCCGTTGTCCCCGCGCAGGGCGACGCATTCTCCCGCCTCCACGGACAGGGAGAAGTCCCGGAGCACAGGGGCATCCTCCGGGGTGTAGGAAAAGCAGATACGTTCCAATTCGATCAGCGGCATAGCTCACAGTCCTTTGTAGTCGTCGGTGAAGCCCCGGCAGACCATGGCTTCCCAGGTCTCCCGGCTCAGCTCTGAGGCCCGCAGAAGGGTCACGCCCAGCACGCCCCCCACGGAGCGGTACTTGTGCCGATCCCGGCCCACGGCCCGCAGGCCCCGGGCAGTGAGCAAATCCACGATCAGCCCGCCCAGCAGGACGATATATTTCAGCGTCAGATCCAGCACGAAGACGAAGATCCCCGGCACGCGGAGCTTTCGCAGGGCGGCAGTGATCCGGTTCCATTGGGTGCGCTGGTTAAAGAGGCTCACCATGGTGACGGAAAGGAAGACCTTCCCGATCACCACCCAGTTGTTGCCCGCCCCGGCGGGACGGATATACATAGCCGGGAGAAACAGAAGCAGGGTCAGCAGCGCGGCCCCCAGGGCGGGGCGCAGTACCGCCCAGAGGGTGCGGGCCGGAAGCAGGCACAGATATCCCAGCACCAGGGCGGCAATGGCCAGAAGCAGCAGGCGGTTTTGGGCCAGCGCCAGGGTCACCAGCCCCGCCAGCAGAAGCAGCAGCTTCGCCACCGGGGGGATCCCGAGCCCGTCCCGGCCCCGCTGCACCCGGATCCGGGCCAGCACGCCTCCCATGGCCCGCAGGGTGCGTATGGCAAATGCGCCGCCATCCCGTGGCGGCGCGTATTGCTCTGTTTGCTTCATCCAGCCGGGGATCACGAGGGATTCCTCCGGCCCTTCATGGGAATGGAAATCAGCTTGAAAATGATGATCAGCAGGGCCACCCCGATCACAGCGGAGAGGATGTAGGCCAGGGTCTCGTTCATGCCCTCCAGGGCGTAGTCCGGCATGGGCACGTCCAGGGACCAGCCGCTTTCCAGACCCGAGGGGGTGTAGCCCAGGGCCTTGCCGTCGGTGACGATCTCCGCGATCTCGTCCGCGCCCCACTCGCCCCAGGCGGTGCCGGTGGCCAGCAGACCCAGGGGGCAGGCCGCGATCAGCACGGCGATCAGGGCAAAGACGGGGATATACTTCTTCTTTTTCCCGGCCTCCGGGGCGTCGGCCAGCATCCGTTCATAGCTCAGATCCGGCGCGGTCTTCCGCACCAGGGCAAAGACGGCCACGGTGAACACGGCCTCCACGAAGCCCGCCACCGCCAGATGGGGGATCATCATGGCCGGGATGGCTACGCCGAGATCATAGGGGCAGTAGAGGGCGTTCCCCGCCGCGTCCTTGAACAGCATGGGCTGGATCCCGAACTCCACCGCGCAGCACAGGGCTGCCAGATTCAGCCCCACATAGGAGCCGATAAAGGCCGCCACGTAAGGACGGATACCGCCCGTTCCCCCCTCGTAGGGGCGAGCATCGCTCGTCCCCAGAGAAGCACCGTAGGGGCGAGCATCGCTCGTCCGCCCGTTCTGCTTCCCCAGCAGCAGCCGATACACCCCGTAGCCCACATAGGGCAGGACGAAGGCCATATTGAAGCAGTTGGCCCCGAAGGCCAGCACGCCGCCGTCGCCGAAGATCACCGCCTGTAACAGCAGGGCCACCGATACCGCCAGACAGGCGGCGTTGGGGCCGAAGAGCAGGGCGATCAGCGTCCCGCCCACGGCGTGGCCGGTGGTGCCGCCCACCAGGGGCACGTTGAACATCATGGCCAGGAAGGAGAAGGCCGCGCCCGCGCCCAGCAGGGGCAGCTTTTCCTTGGGCAGCTCCCGGTCGGTCTTCTTCACCGCGTGGACCCACACCGGGATCATGGCCGCGCCCATCACGGCGCAGCTGACCGGGGACAGATAATTCTCGGGTATGTGCATAAAAAGGCGCCTCCTCGCGTCAGATTTCGGTATTATTATACCGACGCAGAAAGACGCCCGCAAGCCCCCCCAGGGGTTCGTAAAGTTAGCAGTTTACAGTTTAGAGTTTACAGTTATCAGTGGCGGACTGAACTCGAAGAGTCACGGAGTATAGCCCGCGCTACGGGCTCAGAATTAAATAAACTTCTGCACCGCCTTTTGGAATTCCTCCACCAGCTCCAGGTTGCCGTCGGCAATGGCGTGGGTGATGCAGTGGGTCATGTGCTCGTTGATGATCTCCTTGCCCAGGCTTTTCAGGGCGGCGTTCACCGCGGAGAGCTGGGTCAGCACGTCGGCGCAGTCCTTGTCGTGCTCGATCATGGCCTGGACGTGCTTCAGATGGCCGATGGCCTTGGCCAGCCGGTTCAGCTGGCGCTTTTTCTCCTCCGGGTCGTGGTAGTGGCCCAGGGCGTGGGCGGCCTCGTGGGCCGCTTCGTGGCTGTGATGCTCCTCCATGCCGCGCCCTCCGTCAGACTCGGGTGGCCCCGGCCAGAATGCTCCGGTAGTCCGCCAGATTCTTCCGCAGCAGCTGCGGGATCTGCAGCCCGTAGGGACAGCGGCTCATGCAGGCGCCACATTCCACGCAGTCGTCGATCTTGGCCATTTCCGCCTGCCAGTGCTCATTCAGCCAGGCCGCGGAGGGAGCCCGGCGCACCATCTGGGACATCCGGGCGCACTGGTTGATGACGATGCCCACGGTGCAGGGGGCGCAGTAGCCGCAGCCCCGGCAGAATTCCCCCGCCAGGGCCTTCCGATCGGCCTCAATCAGGGCCTCCAGCGCCGGGGTCAGCACCGGCTCCCGGTCAAAGAAGGCCAGCCATTGCTCCAGCTCCGCCTCCCGTTGGACGCCCCAGATGGGCAGGGCGCTGAACTGCTGCATAAAGGCCATGCAGGCCTCCGCGTTGGTCAGCAGGCCGCCCGCCAGCCCCTTCATGGCGATAAAGCCCATGCCTGCCGCCTCGCAGGCGCGCACCAGGGCGATCTCCCGGTCATCGGCCAGATAGGAGAAGGGGAATTGCAGGGTCTCGTAGAGGCCGCTGGCTACGATCTCCTCCGCCACGCTGATCAAGTGGGCGGTGATGCCGATGTGGCGGATCTTCCCCTGGGCCTTGGCCTCCTGCAGGGCCTCGTAGAGGCCGGTGCCGTCTTCGGGCCGGTAGCACTGCTTGGCGCAGTGGAGCTGATAGACGTCGATGTAGTCCGTCCGCAGGGTGCGAAGGCTGGTCTCCAGATCGGCCCAGAAGGCCTCCGGGGTCGTGGCGTGGGTCTTGGTGGCGAGGAAGACCTTGTCCCGCATCCCGGCAAAGGCCGCCCCCACCTTTTCCTCGCTGTCCGAGTAGGCCCGGGCGGTGTCGAAAAAGCGCATCCCGCCGTCGTAGGCCAGACGGAGCAGCCGGACGGCGGTCTCGTCGTCCACCCGCTGAATGGGCAGCGCGCCGAAGGCGTTTTGCGGCACCGTGATCCCGGTGCGTCCCAGGGTGATCTGTTTCATGGTAGACTCCTCCCCATCGTTCTTTGCCTCCATTCTACCAGACCCGTCGCCTGCTGTCAATGAAAAAGGCCGAACGCAGGGGCGCCGGCGAATTGAAAGTTGAAAATGGAAAGGCGTAAGTTTCAAAGTGACCTGAGGCTCATGGCTCAGAGCGCGTAGGGGGCGGCGTCCCCGACGCCCCGAACCTTTCCCGTTTCGATACGGTCGGGCTGTCGAGGACGCCAGCCCCTACGCCCTGCATACCCCGCTGCGGCGCACTGAAACAGCGTC
>JAEEZZ010000074.1 GCA_016292255.1 Oscillospiraceae bacterium | reverse complement strand
TAGCGCTCCGTGCCGGCGATCCATTGGCCGATGGCAGTGAAGTCGGCGGGCTCGTGGAGCTCGTCCACTAAGGTGGTGCGGAACTCGAAGGGGGTCTTCCCTGCCCGCAGCAGCGCGACGCTCTCCTCCACCCGGGGCAGGATCCCGGCCACGCCGGCGGTCTGCTCGTATTTCTCCCGGCTGTTTTTCACGTCCATGGCCACGTAATCCGCCAGCCCGGCCTCCAGGACGGCCTGCAGCCGCTCCGGGAAGCATCCGTTGGTGTCCAGCTTCACGGCGTAGCCCAGGGCCCGGATCTGCTCCAGGAACCCGGGCAGCTCCGGATGGAGCAGAGGCTCCCCGCCGGTGACGGCCACCCCGTCCAGCAGGCCCTGCCGCTTCCGCAGAAAGGCGAAGAACTCCTCCAGGCTGAGCTCCGGCAGCTCCGAGGTCAGCACCAGGCTGCTGTTGTGGCAGAAGGGACAGCGGAGGTTGCAGCCCACGGTGAACACCGTGCAGGCCACGCGCCCGGGGAAGTCCAGCAGGGTCATTTTTTGCAGTCCGCCGAGCCTCATAAGCGCCTCCTGTGGAAAAAACTGTGGATTCCGTGTGGATATCTGTGGACAAGTGGCATGGCTTGTTAACATAAAAAACCACAACATCTTGTGTCCGCATAATAGAATACCACAAGGAATGGAAAAGTCAAGCCCATTTTTGACTTTTTCATAAAGTCTTCCGAAAAGGGTCTCCCGGCGGAAAAAATCACCTCCGAAGGACGCGTTCCGTCCCTCGGAGGTGCTGTTGGGTGGGATCGATTTGACGGGGCTCCCCTCAGTGCTGGGGGCGGTAGGTGCTGACCATAGCCTCCACGGTTTTGCAGATGTCCGGGTCGTTGCGGTAGGCCTGCTGCATGAGCTGCTCCAGCCTGCCCAGGAAGACGTCCACGTCGAAGGGGATGGGGCAGCCGATGTGGATCAGGTCGTTGTCGGTCTTTTTCAGGCCCTCCTCAGCCATAAGCTTTTCTTCGAAGAGCTTTTCGCCGGGGCGCAGGCCGGAGTAGACGATCTTGATATCCTCGTCCGGCTTGTAGCCGCAGAGCTTGATCAGATTCCGGGCCAGGGTGTCGATCTTCACGGGGCTGCCCATATCCAGGACGAAGATCTCGCCGCCGTGGGCGTAGGTGCCCGCCAGCATCACCAGGGAGACGGCCTCGGGGATCGTCATAAAGTAGCGGATGATATCCGGGTGGGTCACCGTCACCGGGCCGCCCTGGGCGATCTGCCGCTTGAACAGGGGGATCACGGAGCCGTTGCTGCCCAGGACGTTGCCGAAGCGCACGGCAACGAACTCTGTTTTGATCTCGTCGGGGACAAGGGCCTGCTTGCTGTCCCGGGCCTCCTCCGGCGTCTCCCCGTGGGTATAGAGCCGGGGGATCCGGTCGGCCTTGCCCGCCTTGATCATGCTGTCGAAGGACTGAATGATCATCTCGCACAGGCGCTTGCTGGCGCCCATGATATTGGTGGGGTTCACGGCCTTATCGGTGCTGATCAGCACGAAGCGCTCGCAGCCGCTGCACATGGCGGCGTAGGCGGTCTTATAGGTGCCGATGGCGTTGTTCTTGATGGCCTCACAGGGGCTGTCCTCCATCAGAGGCACGTGCTTGTGGGCCGCGGCGTGGTAGACGATCTGGGGGCGATATCTGGCGAACACGTCCAGCATCTTGCGGCTGTCCCGCACAGAGCCGATCAGCACCACCAGGTTCAGCTCCGGGTGGGTCCGTTTCAGCTCCAGCTGGATCTCGTAGGCGTTGTTCTCGTAGACGTCGAAGATGATCAGCTGCTCCGGCCGGTGGGCCGCCACCTGCCTGCACAGCTCGGAGCCGATGGAGCCGCCGCCGCCGGTGACCAGGACGCGCTTGCCGTTGATAAAGTCAAACACTTCCTCCAGATCTGCGCGGATGGGTTCCCGGCCCAGAAGATCCTCCACGGAGACGTCCTTCATGGCGCTCACCGAGATCTGCCCCAGCACAAGCTGGTACATACCGGGCAGCTGCTTCAGCTCACAGCCGGTCTCGTTGCAGATATTGATGATCTCCTTCTTGCTCTGGGCGTCGGCGCTGGGGATCACCACGAAGATCTTGGTGACATGGAATCTCTCCACAGCGGACAGGATATCGTCTCTGCCGCCGACGATGGGCACGCCGTCGATGGATCTGCCCCACTTTTCCCGGTCGTCGTCGATGATGCAGACCACCTGATCCTCCAGCGACCTGGTGTTGCGGATATCCCGGAGGATCATCTGCCCGGCCTGGCCCGCGCCGATGATCATGACGCGGCCGATATTGCCGCTGCCCTTGGTCTGCATGGCGGAGAGCAGGTGGAACAGCCGGTAGGAAAAGCGCGGGATCAGCAGGATGGTCAGCTGGAAGAAGGCGCCCAGCAGATAGTAGGACAGCGGCATCTTCTGAATCAGGACGCTGATCAGAACGATATGGAGGGTGGAGGAGACCACGGAGCCCGCCACCGTCCTGGTGAGCTCAATGTAGCTGGCATAGCGCCAGAGGCTCTGGTACATCCGGAAGACCCAGAACAGCACAATGGACAGGGCCGCGAAGGCGGTGATAAATCTGGCGTAGGCGCTCAGAAACTCCCGGGGGATGGAGGAGAACACACAGTCAAAGCGGAACCAGAGCGCGAGAAAATAGGCCAGATGAATGATTAAAAAGTCACAAAAAATCATCAAAACGGAGTCTGAACGCAGCTTCGTCTTGAGCAGCTTTTCCCGGTTTGAATGCTTCATCGGAACAGTTTCCCTTCCATCTGATCTTCTCACGTATTTGGTATTCCTACAGAAACCAATACTTAGGTTATTGTACATAATTTCCGGAATATTGTCAAGCCTTGGCGCCGTTTTTCCCGGAAAAAGCCGCATTCTCTCCACGATCCTCGCGGCAGCGCTCTCCCGGCCCTTTTCCATGTGCCGCGGCTGTTGCATTGGGCGGCGATGTGTGGTAGAATAAGCCCAAAGCACAGGACGCCTGCGGGCAAAACGGGCGGCGGGCCTTGGGCCGCGCCGCTTCGGCCCGCCGGGCCCGGCATACAGGAGGAACGAACATGGCAAAGGTACTGCTTTTGAACGGCAGCCCACGGCCTCACGGCTGCACCGCCGAGGCCCTGGGGGAAATGATCCGCACATTCGAGGCGGAGGGGCTGGAGACGGAGCTGATCCAGGTGGGCGCAAAGTCCGTCCGGGGCTGCCTGGCCTGCGGGAAATGCGACGCCCTGGGCCGCTGCGTCTTTGACGACCTGGTGAACGAGACCGCCCCCAAGCTTGAGGCTGCCGCAGGTCTGGTGGTGGGCAGCCCGGTCTACTACGGCTCCCCCAACGGGACCATTCTGTCCTTTCTGGATCGGCTGTTCTACAGCACCCGTTTTTCCAAGCACATGAAGGTGGGGGCTGCGGTCGTCAGCTGCCGCCGGGGCGGTAACACCGCCAGCTTCGACGTGCTGAACAAGTATTTCACCATCAGCGGAATGCCCGTGGCCTCCTCCAGCTATTGGAATCAGGTCCACGGCTTCACCGCCGAGGACGTGAAAAAGGACGCGGAGGGGCTGCAGACCATGCGGAATCTGGCGCGGAACATGGCCTTTCTGATCCGGGCCATCGAGGCCGAACGGGAGCGGGGCGGGCTCAAGCCCATGGAGCGGGGCGCCTTCACCAGCTTCCCGGACGGGAAATGATGGCGGGCGAAGCTGCGATCAAGCTGATCGCGCTGGATCTGGACGGGACGCTGCTGAACTCGGACAAGGCGCTGAGCCCGGAAAACAGGGCCGCCCTGGAGCGGGCAGCCAGGGCGGGGATCGAGATCGTCCCGGCCACAGGCCGCTTCTACGAGGCCATCCCGGAGAACGTCCGCTCTCTCCCCTTCCTGCACTACGCCATCACCATCAACGGGGCGCAGCTGCGGGATCTGCGGACGGGCCGGGCCCTGCTGCGGGAGGAGATCCCCTGGCAGCGGGCCGTGGAGCTCATGGCCTGGCTGGATCCCCTGCCCGCGATCTACGACTGTTATATGGACGATTGGGGTTGGATGTCCCAGGCCCACTACGACCGGGCGGCAGACTACGCCCCCCATCGCCACAGCCTGGAAATGCTGCGGAACTTCCGCACGCCGGTTCCGGAGCTGAAGGCCTATCTGGCCCAGGCAGGCCGCGGGGTGCAGAAGATCCAGATGTTTTTCCTGGATCCGGCGCTGCGGAGCCGGGTGATGGCCCAGCTGGCCCAGCGCTGCCCGGATCTGGCGGTGACCAGCTCCATCCCGCGGAACGTGGAGCTCAACAGCGCCCGGGCGCAGAAGGGGCTCGCGCTGCAGGGGCTGGCTGACCTGCTGGGGATCCCCATGGCGGAGACCATGGCCTTTGGGGACGACCTGAACGACGTCTCCATGCTGCGCTCCGCCGGGATAGGCGTCTGCATGGGCAACGCCTCCGCCGAGGCCCTGGCCGCCGCGGACTGGCAGACCGCCTCCTGCGACGAAAACGGGGTGGCCGCAGCCCTGGCGCGGCTGGTGTTCTCCGGGAACAGTTAAACAAACAGGAACGGCGCTCCCGGGGAGTGCCGTTCCTGTTTCAGAAGGACTACGCTTGGCTGTCTGAGTGGGAATAATAGGCCTTGTAGTACTTCTTGCCGTAGTATTTCGTGTAGTATCTGCCGTATTTCTTCTCGCTGACCTTGTTCAGGATCACGCCCAGGATCGGGCAGCCGGCCACCTTCATCTTGGCCACGGTCTCCTGGGCCAGGCGGTACTTGACCTCGTTCGCCTCGATCAGGATCATGGTGCCGTCGCACAGGGGCGCGACCACCGCGGGATCCACCACCAGGCCGATGGGCGGGCAGTCGATGACCACATAGTCGAAATGCTCCCGGCAGAATTTGATCAGCCCCTTCATATTGTCCGAAGCCAGCAGCTCAGTGGGGTTGGGCGGCACAGTGCCCGCGATCACCGCGTAGAGCTGATCCACATCCGTCTGGCAGACCACGTCCTCCAGCTCGCACTGACCGGAGAGGTAGTGGGAAAGGCCGTTCTCCGGCACGGGGCCGTTGATCTTGTGCTTCATCATGGACTTCCGCATATCCGCGTCGATCATAATGACATTCTTTCCAAGCTCCGCCAGGCTGAGGCAGAGATCATAAACCACCGTGGATTTTCCTTCCCCGGAGAAGGCGCTGGTCATCAGGAAAACGTGCTTGTCGGCGCCGCAAAACAGAAGATTGGTTCGAAGAAGCTTCAGCTCCTCGTTTATTTCATAGGGCCTCTTCTCTCGCTTCAACCTGATTGTCTGCATGAGGGATGATCTCCTTATCTATCGTCGATAATATACGCATCGGATTATCGCGCATCAGCGCGTCGGCGCAGGCGTCCCCGATTTTCTTTCGTAGGTAACGCTGGCAGGCGTCCAGCTCCGGCGGGCGATCCACCGGATCGTGGCAATCGGACGCGACCACATGGATCATGGATTCCTTCAAAAGCCTTCGGCTCCACTTGGCCTGGCGCAGTCCCTCGTGGCCGAGGATGCTGCCGGCGTTCATCTGGAGCTTGGCGCCCTTTTGGATCAGAGCGGAGACCTTGTCCAGATCTCCCTCCAGGGCCGGATAGCGCTCCACGTGGGCGACCAGAGGCTGATAGCCCCGCGTCCGCGCATCGTCGATCCAGCTGAGGATATAGTCATAGTCATGCCGCTGGGAGAACTCCAGCAGCACCGTGTTCCCCGCGCCCATACGAAGCAGGCTCCCCTGCTCCATACGCTCCCGGGTCAACCGGTCGCAGTGATACTCCCGTGACAGGAAAAGGCGCACAGCATAGCTCCGCCGCGCTGCATAAGCCTGCAGCTCGTCGAACTGCGCCCGGATCTCCTCGTCCGGGGTCTCAAACATTTTTTCCCGCAGATGCGGGGTCGCGCAGATGACGCGAACGCCCTGAAGATAGAGCATATCCAACAGCTGTTCGGATTCCTCTGTACGCAGGGCTCCGTCGTCCACATAAGGCAGGATGTGGCAGTGAAGATCAACAAGTTTTGTCATAGGACGCCTCCGTGGTGTAAAGATATTCTTTCGGGGGGAGATCCCCCCGAAAGAATACTTTGCTTGCAGATTAGTCCTTCTTCTTGGAAGAGAAGAAGACAACCGCGCCGCCCATTGCAATGGCTGCGATGGCCAGGGAAACGAACAGGTTGTTCTCGCCGGTAGCGGGAGAACCGCCGCCGCCGTTGCCGCCGCCGTTGCCGCCGGCAGTTTCAAAGATCGCGACGCCGACAGGAGACAGGCTGTTGAAGGTGATCTCGGTGTTGACCTTGCCCATCAGCTTCCATTCGCCGTTTTCATAGTGATAAACATAGCCTCTCTGGTTTGCGGCCAGATCGACCTTGAAGGTCAGGGTCTTGGGGGTGGCGTCAGCACTGACGTTCCACTGGGAGACAGACTTGCAGTTCTCAACCTTCTCTTCGGCCAGACGAGCAGCGATCTCCATCGCGAGGACGGGATCACCTTCCTGCTGTCCGGTAATGGTCAGACCGTCAGACGGCGTGATTTCAACGCCATCAGTTTTACTGCCGGAAGCAAAAGCGGTACCGGCAACGCAGGCCATCAGAATGCAAACTACAGCAAAGAGCGACACGTACTTGAGCATTTTCATAATTACATTCCTCCTTCCTTGAGTTTTTATTTAATGATGTGCTCACATCAATAAATACAAGAATGGTTCATTCCGTCGGCTGGTAGAACAGCTCGATCAGAAGTCTTCGGAGCGCGGGCTCGTCCAGGTGGAACTCGTCGTGATCCGCGCCCGCCACGACCTCGCCGGGCAGCGTCAGGGTCTGGGGATCCAGCCGATAGGAGACCAGCTTTTTCAGCGTCTCGGCGTCCAGATCGGAGCAGACCTCGCCTCCGGCGGCGTCCAGCAGCTGCTTGAGACGCTCGGCGCTCATGCCTGCCTGCAGCCGCTCCACCAGCGACTTGATCAGACGGACCTGCCGTTCCACGCGATCCTCGTTGCTCCCGTGGCTGGAAAGATCCCGGTAGCGGAGCAGATGCTCCGTCTCCGCGCCGGTGAGGGTCAGCTCGGCCCCCGCCTGGTAGCGCGGGTCGATGTCGGTGTAGTCCTCCGGCATGGTGACCGTCAGCCCGCCCAATTCATCCACGATCGTGACGATGCCCTGGGCATTCATGGACAGACAGCCGTCGATCCGCATCCCGTAGAGCAGGCGGGAGATGCTGCGCTTCATCAAAAAGCAGCTTCTGCTGGGGCTGTCGCCGTAGTAGTACTGCATATTGATGTGGGTGGGCGCGGTGTAGGCATAGTCGCCGTTCGCCTGGTAGACATCCACATCCGCGATGGTATCCCGGGAGATGGCAAGCAGGCGGTTCGTTTTGCTTTGGTCGTCCAGCAGGAACAGGAAGATGGTATCCGCCCTTCTCCCCTCCCCGGGGGCAACGCCGGGAACGAAGCCGCCGCCGTCGTCTACGCCCAGGAACAGGATCGCCTGCAGGGAAGTATTCAGCCGATACCGCACACCGTCCAGCTCCACCGTGCCGCTGAAATCCACGTCCGGTTCAGTGGTCGCAGGCGCGGAGACGGGGGCAGAGGCGGAGGCATCGCTGCCGGTGGTGCGGACGGGAAGCTCTTTGGGGCTTCTGTCCTCCAGAAACGCGGCGCCGACGCCGGCCAGAACCGCGATCAGCACAACGGCCGCGGCCAGAAGAAGAACGCTTTTACGTGATTTCATTGGTCAATACCGCTACAACCAGGTATCGGTTGTGCTCCTGCCATTTGATGCAGGTACTCAGCGTGATCAGCCGATCGTCCACCGTGGCCCGGGGCTCCAGCAGGATGATGGTGTTCATATCCCTGTTGCCGTAGATGGAGCGCAGGAACGCGCGGCAGGATTCGGTGTCGGTAAAATCGTAGTAGGAGGTGATCAGACGGTCGTCATACACCACCGTGGCAAAAATCGTGTAGCGCAGCTCCCGATCCGGCAGGTAGATCCGGATCATCTGGTGTTCCTTCAGATACTGCTCGTCCCGGTAGTAGTGCAGCTTGCCGAACATCGTGCCGTCATTCCACTTGTGGCCGTAGATCAGGGTGTTGAAATCCGTGAAATCCTTGGAATTGACGTTGTGGGTGAAGATGCTGGCAGGCGCGTCCTCCACGCCCTCCGGCGTGTGGGTCAGGTAATAATCGTTGTCGGTGGGGTGCTGGAGGATGGGATAGGAGACGTCGGTGCCGGGGATCTCGATCCAGGCGTAGATGTCGGGGTTGATCTCCCAGAGCGCCTCGAAGTCGATGGGAGAAACGTAGGGATCCTTTTCCTTCGTCGTGACGACGGGGGCCGTCGTCTCCGGCTGCGGGACTGTCTCCGGGGCCTCCGTGGTGGGGGGCTCCGTCACCGGGGCTTCCGTCACCGGGGCCGTGGTGGTCTCCCGATACGCGATCGACTGCAGGTCTTTGATGCTCTGCTTCGCCCGGGCGCTGGACGCCACCGTGTAGGAAAGGTACCCTGCTCCCATGGCCACCAGCAAAAGCCCGGAGGCGATCAGGGCCTTGCTTTTTTTTGACATTTATCTGTGTCCTTTATCGGCTCGCGGCGTGAGCGCGCTTCTTGTGCTTGTAGCGCCCGCCTCTGCCTCTGGAGCTGCCCTGCTCACGGATGATGGGGAATTCGGCCAGAACGTCCATGCCCAGGAACTTATGCACATCGTCGCTGGTCTTGATGGTGTCGTCGGCCAGGTGCCGGATGACCAGAATGGCCATCACCAGCATCGCGCCCAGCAGAGCGCCGATGACGGTGTCGCGCCGCACGTGGGGGCTGCTCTGGGCTTTGGGCACCGTGGCCCGTTCTACCACGGAGGGGCGGTCGGTATTCATGATCTCGGCGATCTGATCGCGGAGCTTATCGGAAAGCTTGTTGCTGATCTTGGCGGCCCAGGTGGGGTCGGTGTCCTGCACCGTGACCCGAAGCATATGGGAGGACGCAGGGTTGGTGACCGTCACGCGGGCGGCCAGGGACTCATAGGTGGTGTTCAGGTTCAGATCCTGGATCACGCTGTCGATGACGTCTCTGGTCTTGGCGATGATCTGGAAGTCCTCTGTCAGCTGGCTGCCGATCTGCAGGTCGGCCAGGGAGGTGATGCTGGTGGTCTTCGAGAAAATGTAGATGGTGGCGGTCGCCTGGTACTTGGGGGTCATGCCGTATTTGACAACGGCAAAGGCGAGTCCTGCCCCAACGATCGCGCCGATGAAAACCAGCCAGAACTTTCGCCAGATAACTCCTGCCAGCTCCAACAGGTCGATTTCTACTTCATCGGGCTTGTTTTTATTCATCCGATCGTCCATTCACGTTCTCCTTCTTCCAGCACAGCGTATTCGGGGATTTTGCCTGCCCTCCGTGGCTGTTTGGGCGCACCAAAAACGCCTCTGGCCGCAAGAGCGCAAAGATATAGTCATACTCTTCTTATCATATTCAATGATACAATCATTTTGTGCATTTGTCAAGCAGAATAATAAACAGTTTTCGGCAAGATTTGTTTTGTTCTTCTGTGCAACAATCCGCGCTCTGCGCGGCCCGGGCTGCCGGTTTTCGCCGGTGGGGAGCTCCCCGATCCGGCGGGGTTTTTGGGAGCCGGACAGACAAAGGAAGGGACGCTTCCCCGCAGGAAAGCGCCCCGGATCGCGTCGCTCAGAACAGCAGCCGAAGCTTACTTCATGCTCTGCTCGTAGGACTCGATCATCTTCTTGACCATCTGGCCGCCGACGGAGCCGGCTTCGCGGGAGGTCAGGTCGCCGTTGTAGCCGTTCTTCAGGTTGACGCCAACCTCGGAAGCGGCCTGCTGCTTGAACTGCTCCATGGCCTGACGGGCCTGGGGAACGTTGATGCTGTTGTTGGACTTCATCTCGTTACATCTCCTTTTTGTTTTCGGCTTTCGCCGTGTTGTTTGGGTCTTGCTGGCGTTAGTTTGACCCGAAAACCGAAAACTATGCAACTTTCTTTGGAGAAAACGATGCAAAAGTCTTTATTACGGCAGCTCCCGTCAGGGCAAGGTAATTGTCGCAGCCAAAAAAGGGTTGATTATCCATAAGGTCCCTCAATGCAAATCCTCTGTTTCTTTTTTCAGTTCCCGTGACGATCGTCTTCCGGGCACTCAAGAACGGATCGCGTGGCAGGGGCCGGTTTCCTGCCCTGTAAGGAAGACAGAAAACCGGCCCTCTGTTCAAAGGGGGATTATTCGTTCACGCCGTAGGCCTTGTAGAGGAAGGTCACGACCTGGGCGCGGGTGCAGGTGGAGTTGGCGCCGAAGACGCCGTTGCCCATGCCTGCGGTGACGCCCGCGGAGAGGGCCCACATGACGGGCTTGTAGAACCAGTCGCCCTCTTTGACGTCGGTGAAGCTGGCATCGGGCATCTCGAACTCGGGCTTGCCGGCCGCGGCGTAGAGGAAGGTCACGATCTGAGCGCGGGTGCAGGTCACGTTGGCGCCGAAAGCGCCCTCGCCCATGCCCGCGGTGATGCCCTCGGAGAGGGCCCACATCACGGCCTTGTAGTACCAATCGCCCTCTTTGACGTC
>JAEEZZ010000073.1 GCA_016292255.1 Oscillospiraceae bacterium | reverse complement strand
TCGGTTTCCGCCTGAAATGAAGAAAGCTCCTGGACCGAGCGGATTCCCTTCCCGGTCAGGAGCTTTTGTTCTTCAATCAGTTGATCCAGCTTCGCCACCTCCATCCGCATGGAGGGTGACAACGGTTGGATGTTTTGCCGCATCGCTTCCTCGTCCTGCGTCAAGCCCAGCAGCTTCAGCACCAGATAGAACACCAGGTCCAGAAGCACCGTGCCTGTCTCTCTGGCGTGCGTAATGTTGTAGTCAAGCTGCCGTTCCAGACTCAAAAGCGGGAGCGGTCTGCGCTTCGGCGGCAGGTGGCTGTTGTAGACGATCAAAAAATGGTTATCGTAGAGATGATCACGGAGAACCGTCTGAACCCGTTCAATGGGATACCCGATGTTGTCCAGCCGGACGGCCCGGCTCCAATCCGGGGCTTTGACGGAAATATGCTCATAGCTGTCTCCCCGAACGACGGTGTAGCCCTTCTGCCGCAGGCGCTGCAGGAAATCATCCATGCGAAAAACGTAGGCGAGGCACTCCTCCACGTCCTGCTTCAGAATGTCCCGGTGGGTCAGCTTCCCGGCCTTGCGGACCCAATAGGCGTCCTTGTCTGTCTGATACAGTTTGGATTTGCCAAGCACGGACAGCTCGTAATTCAGACACAGGGCATCCGAGACCTCCCGCAGCCGCACATGGTCCCGGATCTTATTCTGAAACTTCTCGCCGGTTTTGAAGCTGACGGAGTTCACGATAAAGTGGTTGTGCAGCGAATCGGTGTTCAGATGGGTCGTGACGACCACCTCATAATCCGGCCACATGCGGCGGGCGGTCTCAAGCCCGATCTCATGGCAGGCCTCCGGCGTCAGCTCTCCGGGACGGAAGCTCTGATACCCGTGGTAGGCCACGTTTCCCTTCAGCTTGCCGAAGCGCCGCTTGGTTTCCATCATGGACCGGCAGGCCGTTTCCAGCGGACAGTTCAGTGCCGTGACATACATCCGTTGATCCGTCTTCTCCGCGTTCTCTGCGTATTGCAGGGTACAGAACAGATCCGCGTCCACATACTTCCGATCAATGGTCTTGTCCGGGTTCTCCGCATAGTCGATCACGTCCTTCAATCGGCCCTTGACGGGCCAGAAGCCTGTCGTTGCCATGCTATCCTCCCGCAAGCTCAGCCCGGATCTCTTCCGCCGTCTGCTTCTCCGACAGGAAGTAGGCGTTCCGGAGCTTCTGAAAGGCGGCTGCATAACGGGCGTCGTATTCCGGCGAAGGCGCATGGTTCATGAGCCAGAGCAGATCGCTGTGAAGCCGCCAGTAACCATCCCCGGGCGGGAAGGCTCTGGGCGAGAAGCCCAAAGCCCGCTGTCGCAGGTATTCTCCCTGGGAAAGGCCGCAGGCCTCCGCCAGCTTTTCGATTTGCTTCTTCTCCGCCGCTGTGACGGTGAAGTTGACTTGGTTTTGCTTCAAGAGGATCTCTCCCTTCTGAATATAATTTGTGTTTTGGAATGATGGATGGAACATGGGGGCTTGGGGATCTCCCCAAAGGACAGGACGGACGCCCGGCCTGTTCGGAAAAACTATGGTTTTTCCCTGCTTGTTAGGTCGTCAGACACTGCTCCATATTGTTCGCTTCCGCGTGTCTTCCTCTTCCATCCGAACCCGCTGCGCTGGGCTTCGGATGGAGCCTAGAGACACAGCCCCCGCAGGGTAATTCCCCTCCGGTCTGGCTGTGCCTCATGCCGGTTTTGTGGCGCATGGGTTCCTCGCAGAGCGTCTTTTCTGCCGGAAAAGCGGTGACGTCAAATTGACGTCACGGGACTCTGGAGAAAAGAATAATGACGCCACGTTGACGTCATCCAAACAGTTCCAGGTTGTCCAACTCGCCTTTTTGAAATAGGTGTGCCGCCTCCGAACTGTCGCGTTTCGGGGCGAATTTGGAATTTTCCCTCGCTGCTGCGCGATGTTTATGACAAGGGGAAGACTCACTACCCGCTGTCGTGATAATCTCGCTTTCGCATGATTTCTGCACGCTCCTTCCGACAATTATTTTTCATGCAACAGAAAAAGCCGCCAGAGAGCCACGCCATACGGCGCGGTCACTGACGGCTTTGTTCTGCCTTCACTTATATAATAGTCGGAAAATCATATTTCCCGACAAATTCAGCAACAATCTGAAATCAAAAAACGCAACATGGAAATTTGAGATATAGCAAGGAATTTCAACCCATTCGTGCTTTCGATATTGTGGATGCATAACTCGATGCTAAAAAATTGTTGAATTTCAAGTCTTATTGATTTGTTTTCGGTGCCTCTAATACTATACGACATACGATAGCGAAAATGTTCCAGAACGTTTTCAACTTTTGAATTTTATTCTTCTTTCTGCCTTTCGGAGCCGTTCTTCCTCAAAACCAAGATCGGTATCCGTAAAGCACTCATACTGCCGTCCCAGCTTTTGGATACGCTTCTGTACGGCGCTGTGGGTCTTGAAGCCAAGCCTCTCAGCAATCTCGGAAAAGGTAAATCCAAGGTAGCGCAGGTGGAGAATCTCTCGATCCTTTTTATTGATCATTCCGAGGAACTGATCGGCAACCACGCGATTAAGGACGCTATCCTCCACGGCGGGCTCTAAATCCACCGGTTCCCATTGGAGCGCTTTCCCAGCGGCTTCTGCTTCCTCCTGCAGGTCTTCCAGTGATAGCACCGCAGTTCCGGCTCTGGAATGTTTCCATTTGCGGTGAAAGTCCCGTTTCTGAGTGCTGTTCGTGTGTCCGAAGTCCTCATGGCAGGGATTCTCTCTT
>JAEEZZ010000004.1 GCA_016292255.1 Oscillospiraceae bacterium | reverse complement strand
TGTCTCTATTGGGCACAACCTATACAAATTCTATAACAAACAGATGAAGCTCCAGCAAGCTGCGTAGTTTTCCACACCCGCCGCTTCCTGGGGTAGGGGTAGTGTGCCCATTCCAGCTGTTTTCATCTTCAAATCCTGCCGAATCCCGCAAAAACAAGGGACTGTGAAGTCCGGGAGTGGCTTTCACTCCTTTTCTTCACAGCCCCCAGAGCTGCGTTTATTCCGTCGGGATGTCCGGAAGGGTGTCCCAGTCGACGCTGAATTGGATCTGGGGAACGGCCGCGTCAGTCAGACGGGCGGAAAGGGTCTGCCTGCTGTCCCAAAACAGGATGGAACCGTCGGGCAAGCGGCGGTGGAGACAGCCCAGGGCAGGACAGGGGTAGCCGCGATCCGGCAGTGGCCGGTTCCAGGGCCGCCTGCACCCGCCGGGAAAGCACTGCATCCGCAGCGGCGCAGCATCCAGAAAAACCCTGCCATATTGCGCTTTCAAGCGGGAAAGCCAGCGGGAAAAGCCACACTCCCCACGCCAGGGGCCGATCAGCACAGCTTCATGGAAGCAGTCGACATAGGTCGGAGGCAGCACCAGGCTTTTTCCGCGCAGGCCTTTGGCGAGCATCGCCAGCAAATCGGTGCGGGGGTGTTCGAAGTCCAGAATGATCATCCCGTTCCAATCTCGCAGTGCCCGGATGGCCGTCGTTATCCCTTCCCGGCACGGCAGGAAACGGTCGTCGATCAGAATGCCGATCACATCGACCGGTATGGGGATACTTCTCCACTGCCCTGCTTTGGTGAACCCAAATCCGGGCAATAAAATTGATGATTCATGGAGATTTTTTTGATTTTCCGCAAAATATATGCAAGTTTTCATGGACATTACCTATATTTAGTGATATAATATCGGGGAAACCGATGCTAACCCGATACATGATATGAAAGCGGTGTAACGTTCATGCCCATTTCCCTGCTGCCGAAACTGATTTTTTGCAAGCTGACGGATATCACTGCGGAGTTTCTGCGCCAGCGGGGAATCGAGCTTTTAATGCTGGATTTCGACAATACCATGCTCCCCTACACCTCCCGCGTCCCCACAGAAGAGCTGCTGTCCTGGATCGATGAGATGAAACGCGAGGGGATCTGGCTTTGCGTCGTTTCCAACAGTAAAAAGGATAAGGCCGCCGGTTTTTGCAGGGAGCATGACATCGTGTGCATCACTCACTCCAGGAAACCCACAGGCCGGGGCATCCATCAATGCCTGCGTCAGTTTGACGTCAGTCCTTCCCACGCGGCCCTGGTCGGCGACCAGATCTTTACGGACGTCCTCGGCGCCAACTGTGCCGGGGCCACTTCCATTCTGGTCAAGCCCATACATCTGCACAACATTTGGCTGAAGCTTCGCCATGTGGCGGAGCAGCCATTCATTTATCTTGCAAATAATAGGAGGATCACAAAATGAAAAATCTGGAAAAGTATCTCTCTCTGCTGGACAAAGGCTGCTATGACGGTCTGCTCTTGACCAGCCCCATCTCCCGCAAGTACTGCGCGGAATTCAACGTGGACGAGGGCGTTGCCATCGTCTCCAAGAAGGGCTGCCGCTACTACACGGACTCCCGCTACATCGAGACCGCGGAAAAGAACCTCAAGGGCTTCGACGTCCGCATGGTCAGCAAGGACAACGGTTATATCAAGCAGCTCAACGAGGCGATCGCTGAGTTCGGCCTCTCCACGCTGGGCTTTGAGGAGGACTTCCTGACCGTAGCCGAGTTCCGCAGCTATGAGAGCAAGCTGAACGTCAAGCTGGTTCCCTGCCAGCAGGATATCAACGCCTTCCGTGTGGTGAAGGAGGAATACGAACTCCAGCGGATGCGGGAAGCTCAGGTCATCACCGACAAGGCCTTTACCGAGGTCTGCAAGCGGATCAAGGTCGGCATGACCGAAAAAGAGCTCTGCGCGGAGCTGATCTACTGCCTGTACAAGTTCGGCGCCGAAGGCCTGTCCTTCGCCCCCATCGTAGTCTCCGGTCCCAACACCTCCATGCCCCACGGCGTCCCCGGCGAGCGGAAGCTGCAGAAGGGCGACTTCATCACCATGGACTTCGGCGTGGTCTACAAGGACTACTGCTCCGACATGACCCGTACAGTCGCTCTGGGCTATGCCACCGACGAGATGAAGAAGGTCTATGAGACCGTTCTAAAGGCACAGCTCACCGGCATTTCCATCACCAAGGCCGGCGTTACCGGCCAGGCCATCGACGGCGCTGCCCGGAAGGTCATCGCAGACGCGGGCTACGGCGATTATTTCGGCCACGGCTACGGTCACTGCCTGGGTCTGCTGGTTCATGAGTCCCCCAACTGCAACCCCTCCAACGATAAGCCCATGCCCGCCGGCTGCGTCAGCTCTGCGGAGCCCGGCATCTATATCCCCGGCAAGTTCGGCGTCCGGATCGAGGACTGCGTCATCATTAAGGAAGACGGCGTAGAGGATCTGGCCCACTCCCCCAAGGAACTGATCGTTATCGAGGCGTAAAAAAAATCTTGCATTCTTTTCCGGTATGTAGTATAATGGGTCAGTAAAATTGCCGGTAAGGCAGAAATACGTATTTTTTACAGTTTTGGAGGAAACATATATGGCAACCATTACCGCCAGTGATTTCAGAAACGGCAAAACCTTTGAGATGGACGGCAAGATTTATCAGGTCGTCGAATTCCAGCACGTCAAGCCCGGCAAGGGCGCGGCTTTCGTTCGCACCAAGATGAAGAACATCATCACCGGCGGCGTGACCGAAACCTCCTTCAACCCCACCGCAAAGTTTGAGGAAGCTTTCGTGGAGCGCAAGAAGATGGCCTATTCCTACAACGACGGCGATCTGTACTACTTTATGGACAGCGAGACCTTCGACATGGTTCCTCTGGGCAAGGACGTCCTGCCCGACGCCTTCAAGTTCGTCAAGGAGAACGAGGAGTGCACTCTCCTGTCCTACAAGGGCAACGTGTTCGGCGTGGAGTGCCCCAACTTCGTGTTCCTGGAAGTCACCCACACGGAGCCCGGTCTGGCCGGCAACACCGCCACCAACACCCTGAAGCCCGGCACTCTGGAGACCGGCGCTGAGGTCAAGATCCCCCTGTTCATCAACGAGGGCGACGTGATCCAGATCGACACCCGTACCGGCGAATACATGGGCCGCGCCAAGGGCTGATCCCGGATTGAGAATCGGCAATTACAGTTACCATTTCACTTTCTCGACATGAAAGGAGCATAACACCATGACACTTGCAGAAAAAGCAGCATATTTGAAGGGCCTGATGGATGGCATCAAGCTTGACACGGAAAAGGATGAAAACCGCCTGCTGAAGGCCGTGGTGGACCTGCTTCAGGACATGGCCGTTTCGATCGACGACCTGGAAGACAACGCCATTGCCGTCTCCGATGAACTGGACGAGATCGAAGAAAATCTGGACGCCATCGACGAGTACCTGATGGACGAAGACGATGACGACGATGATGACGACTATATGGACTACGACGACGATGACGACTTCGATTTGGGCGACGACTACGATTACGGCGAGGATGCCGTCTATGAGGTCACATGCCCCAAGTGTGGCGAGGTTCATCAGTTCACCGAGAAGGATCTCCTGGAAGGCTCCAAGCCCTGCTCCAAGTGTGGAGAGCTTCTGGAGTTCGAGTTCGATGAGGACGACGGCGAGATGCCCTTCTGAGCTACAATAATGACAAAAATGGTCTTCGGCTTTTGGCCGGAGACCATTTTTCTTATGCAAAAACCACATTTTCGGCAATTTCATAAACCAGCCGTTCTGTCTTCTCCCAACCCAGGCAGGGGTCGGTGATGGACTGGCCGTAAACGACGCCGCCAGGCGCCTGGCAGCCGTCAACAAGATAGCTCTCAATCAGAAAGCCCTTAACTAAATCAGATAATTCCGCGTCTTTACGGCGGCTTCGGATCACGTCACGGATCACTTCGATTTGGCGGAAGGGATCCTTGCCGGAGTTGGCGTGGCTTGTATCGATCAGAATTGCGGGATTCTGTGCTCCGGAGGCCAGATAGCGATCAGCCAGCATCCGCAAATCGTCATACTTGTAATTGGGAACGCTCTTTCCTGCCTCCGTTCTGCCGCGCAGGACTGCGTGGGCCAGCGGATTACCCTTGGAGTGGACCGCCCAGCCGCGATAGATAAAGCTGTGTCCCGTTTGTGCCGCGTGGATCGCATTCAGCATTACGTTCAAGTCGCCGTGGGTCGGGTTTTTCATTCCCACGGGAATGCCGAGGCCCGATGCGGTCAAGCGGTGCTGCTGGTCTTCCACAGAACGGGCGCCGACTGTGACATAGGCCAGCAGGTCGTCCAAATACCGGTGATTCTCCGGATACAGCAGCTCATCGGCGCAGGTAAACCCGGTTTCCCGCAAAGCGCGCAGATGGAGCGAACGTACCGCGATGATACCCTTAAAGGGATCGGGACGCCCCGCCGCGTCCGGCTGGTGGACAAGGCCCATGTAGCCTTCCCCATTTGTGCGTGGTTTATTGGAGAAAACGCGGGGCACAATAAATATTTTGTCTTTGACCGATTCCTGGAGCTTTCGCAGCCGGGAGAGATAGTCGATCACACTTTCCGCGTTGTCAGCGGAGCATGGGCCGATGATCAGCAGGCAGCGTTCATCCCTGCCCTCAAATATGGCGCGGAGAGTCTCCGCACGTTCTTCTACGATCGGCTCCAACTCCTCCGTCACGGGGAAGAGCTGCTTCGTTTCCATTGGAATCGTCAGCTTGCGCTCAAATTCCAGATCCATTGCGTGTCCCATAGCTCATTCCTCTGCAGGGTTTGCCGCCGGGAGCGTCGGCGCTTCCTGTTTTTCTTCCAGCAAAATTCCAAGGGACTGTAGCACGTCATAGAAGTTCGGCCAGCTCTTTTCCACCACCTCGGCGTCCCGGAGCTCTCCGCCCACAAGGGTCAGCAGTACCGTCAATGCCATAGCAATGCGATGATCTCCGTGGCTGTCCAGCGGTTCCGCTGGCGTCTGCAGCACGCCGTTCTCCACCCAGATCCGATTGTCGTCCACAACTGTTTGAATGCCGAATTTGGCCAGCTCCTGGGCCATTGCGGCGCCGCGGTCGGATTCCTTATATTGCAGCCGTCCCGTCCCCTCCAGAACGACGCCGTGTCCGGCCGCGGCAAGGGCCATGAGGATCGGCGCCAGATCCGGCGTATCCGAGACCGTCAGCGTTGGCTTTTTCCCTTTCAGCGCCTGTAAATAGGAGGAGAAAACCTTATCTCCCTGGGGGCTCAGCTCGTCGAGACCGCGGATCCGAATGTTGCCTCCCAGGAAATTCAAGGCCTGCAGATAGGCCGCGTTCGTCCAATCCCCCTCCACCTGCACAGGATGGGGACGGTATTTTTGCTTGGCGGGAATATGATAGCGGTCATTCCCTACGCCCACGATCCGAATGCCATAGTTTCTGAGCACGGCAAGGGTCATATCAATATATGGTCTGCTTTCCACAGGGGGCAGGATTGAAACGCGGCTGGGCTCACTGAGAAACGGGAGGGCATAAAACAGTCCTGTGACAAACTGACTGCTTAGATTTCCCTGTACCTCGAATTCATCCGGCCGCAGCGGTCCGCGCACCGTGATGTGGTCCGATTGCCGATCATAGAACAGCCGCTGTCTGGCGCAGATGCGCTCGTAGGGCTCCAAGGGGCGCTCCAAAAGCCTTGCAGAACCGGTAAAGGTGACTTCCCGCCCGGAAAGCAGCGCAATGGGCAGCAGAAAACGCAGCGTACTGGCGGAGTCCCCGCACGGAAGCGTAACCGGATCTCCCATAGCAAAGGGATCCAGGCCGCCAAGGGTGACCAGCGACAAACCTTCCGATCCATAGGGCGGTCTGCCGGACGAGTCTTTTTTCTCCGAATATTCAACAGTCGCGCCAAGAGCACGCAGGCAATTAACGGTAGCCAATATATCTTCCGACAAATCCAGGTTATCCACGGCACGGGATTCTTTGCACAGCGCAGCAGCGATCAGCTGTCGGTGCGCCATGCTCTTCGAGGGAGGCGCTGTCACAGTTCCGCTTGCCTGGGATTGCTTGATCATCAGTATCATGAATAACGCTCCTGTTCTTTCAAATAGTCCATGGCTTCCAGATAGCCCTGCAGCCCATGTCCTGAGATGGTCTTCACGCAGGCCTCCCGAAGGTAGCTGATTTGCCGAAAGGATTCCCGCTTCATGGGATCGGAAATATGGACTTCAACCGTTGGAACACCAACTGCAAGAAGGGCGTCCAACAGCGCGATCGATGTGTGCGTATAGGCTGCGGGATTCAGCACGATGCCGTCGAAGCTGCCCTGCGCCTCCTGGATCCAATCCACCAGCACCCCCTCGTGGTTGGTCTGGCGTATCTCGACCTCCACGCAGAGCTTTTCGGCGTGGGCTTCAATTAGTTTACATAAATCGTTATATGTCTGTTTTCCGTAAATTTCCGGTTCCCGGATCCCTAACAGATTGAGATTCGGGCCGTTCAGAATCAATAGCTTCATGTTCATCGACCTCTCGGTTTAAGCGTCGGACACTTTCGGAGAAGCGAGGCGCGTTTTGCGGGCGGGTCGCCCGCGCTACAATAGTTCCAGGATCGCCTGAAGCGCTTTGTCTGTGTCTTCTCGGTTTGGGATCACATGATCTGCCGCCGCGACGTAGTAGGGATAGCGCGCAGCGTACAGCGCACGCAGTTTTTCTTCGCTGTCTCCCAGCGGACGGTCCGCAGTAGGCCGCAAGGCTTCCAACGGGCGGTCCAGGAAGAAGAGACGCCCGTTTTGCCGCAGACGCAGCAGATTCTCCGCCCACAGGACGGCCCCGCCGCCGGTGGCGATCACCTTTCCGCCCGTTTGGGAGCAATCCCGGATCACGGCGGTTTCCAGATCCCGGAAGGCAGCTTCCCCCGCTTCCGCAAAGATGGCGGGGATGGGCCTCCCTGCCCGACGGACGATCTCCTCGTCCAAATCCACGAAGGGCTTTCCGGTTTTTTGGGCCAGCAGGCGGCCCAGGGTGGTCTTCCCTGCCCCCGGCATACCGATCAGAACCAGGTTTTCCCGGGCCTGCCGCAGCTTGCTGCAGATCTCGTCCACAGCAGCTTCCTCCACAGGGTATCCCGTGAACAGCGCACAGGACAGGGCTGCCTGCTTCATCAGCATATACAAGCCGCCGCTTGCCGACAGGCCGCGCTGCTGCGCTGACAGCACGAGGCGGGTCCGCAGGGGGTTGTATATGCAGTCGAAGACGCCTTGCAGCTTGGGGAAGGGGACGGATTCTTCACTGCGCTCAGAATGACACGGCAGGACGGATTCTTCGCTGCGCTCAGAATGACATGACGGGACGGATTCTTCGCTACGTTCAGAATGACATGGGGGAACGGATTCTTCGCTGCGCTCAGAATGACAAATGGGGCGTTTCTCAAACGGTAAAGGAAGCTCGTCCAGGTTCGGGTACATACCAGCAGGGGTACAGTTGATGATCCAGGCGGCGTCCGGGCACCGGTTCCGTGCCTCATCGTAGGTCAAAGCGCCATCTTTCCCGCTGCGGCTGACCCGAAGGGCCTTTTCTGCTCCAAGGGCCTTGCAGACGGCCAGCGCGGTTCTGGAGGTACCGCCGGTGCCCAGGATCAGAACGGTCCTTCCGGCAAGGCTGTCGCAGCCTATTCCTTTGAGGGCGGCCATCATGCCGCCGAGGTCGGTGTTATAGCCCCAGAGCTGACCGTCCCGGTTGACGATGGTATTCACCGCGCCGATGGCGGAGGCTTGTGCGTCCAGGTGATCCAGATAAGGGATCACAGCCTGCTTATAGGGAATGGTGACGTTCAGACCGGAGAACTGTTTTTCTCTCAGAAATTGTCCCAATTCCGCGGGAGCAAGCTCCTTGAGCGCATAGTCGTAGCGCCCGAAGCAGCGGTGAAGCTCCGGGGAACAACTGTGAGAAAGATGCTCCCCGATCAGATAATAGGCGCTCATACAATAGATCTCTCCTGCGGACAAGCGATACCTATGAAAAACACAGGCGAATGTCCCTTCTTTATGATTTGCTTCAATCCCCTACCGCGTTTCCAGCAGATCCAGCAGAACGAAGGCTGTGATACTGTCCTGTACCACGCGGGCCCGGGGGACGATACAGGGATCGTGGCGGCCCTGCACAGTGATCTCCGTGTTTATGTGGGCGGACAGATCCACCGTCCGCTGGAGAATTGCGATGGACGGGGTGGGCTTGACGGCGGTTCGGAAAATCAGAGGCATTCCGTTGGTAATGCCGCCGTTGACGCCGCCGTTGTGGTTTGTCTCCGTGACGACCCGCCCCGCCTCCATGAGGAAGGGATCGTTGGCCTGGGAGCCACGGAGCTCCGCCAGAGCGAAGCCGTCGCCGAACTCCACGGCCTTCACAGCGGGAATGGAGAACAGGGCGTGAGACAGCAGACCCTCCACCGTATCGAACCAGGGCGCGCCGAGGCCGGCGGGCAGGCCGGTGACGGCAGTTTCCAGGACACCGCCCACGCTGTCTCCATCCTGGGCGGCAGCAAGGATCGCAGAGCGCATGTCCTCTCCCCTGCCGGGATCCAGCACGGGGAAGTCGGCCCGCTCCAGGGCTTTCAAATCGTCGGTCAGCGTTTCAAAGGGCCGATCCGCAACGCCGGCACAGCGGGCAATATGGGTTCCCAGCGCGATCCCCCGCTCCCGCAGAGCCGCCAGAAAGACGGCTCCGGCAGCGACCAGCGGCGCGGTCAGCCGCCCGGAAAAATGGCCGCCGCCCCGGGGATCGGCAAAGCCCCGGTATTTGACGAAGCCCGTATAGTCCGCATGACCGGGCCGGGGCGTATTCGTTAAGTTGACATAATCTTCGCTCTTGGCTTCCTGATTCGGGATCAGAATGCACAGGGGCGTTCCCGTGGTTCTACCCTGCCAGACGCCGCTGACGACCCGGAAGGGGTCCGGCTCCACCCGGGCAGTGGATATCAGTCCGGCGGGGCGACGCAGGGCAAGCAGATGGGCAATTTCGCCCTCGTCCACCCGCAGACCTGGCCGCAGCCCGTCCACCACGCAGCCGATCTCCGGGCCGTGGCTCTCCCCGAAAAGGGTCAGGATAATATGCGTACCAAAGCTGTTGTTCATGGTTTTGCCTCAATCAGTTCGTTCAGCGATTTTTGCAGAGTTTTCTTTGCCTCGTCTGTAAAGTAGCAATGTCCGCAGCCCTTCAGGACGCGAATTTCCGCCGAGGGCCAACGCCTTGCATAGCGAATGGAACAGGCACTTACCACCTCATCGTCTCCTGCAAAGAAAAAGCGCAGCTTCTCCCCCACCCGGGGCGGGATCTGCCGGGCCGCGGCCATCAGGCGAAACAGATCCCCGTAGGGCCGCAGAATGAGAAAGCTATCCCGGAAATTACGAACCGGCACGCTGTTGCCCTCCAGGGACGCCTGCAGCCGCAGCGCCTCCCCTTCCCTCTTGTGAAAGCAATCTCCAATCCGGCCGATCACCCGTGGCCGGTAGGGGCAGCAGAGCAGGAGCATCCCGTCGTAGGGCGAGCCCAACTTCCGGGAAACGAGCAATCCCAGCAGACAGCCCATGGAATGCCCCACGTAGACGATGCGTTTTCCTTCGGCCCGCAGCCGCTCGGTCTCCCGACGCACCGCGGCGAACCAGTCACAGCAGCGTGACGCGTGAAATTCCGCCGCTGTCTTCCCGTGCCCGGGCAGCAGCGGGGCGCAGACCTCCACGCCCGCCGGAAGCGCGTCGATCAAAAATCGGAACTGGGCGGGCTGCCCCTGTATCCCGTGTACGAACAGAACTGCGGTATTTCCCATTTCTCTGCCACCTCCAGGCAAGGATAATATCCCGCGTCAAGAAGCGGAATACAGCGTTTCCAGCCGCTCCCGCAGGGCCCGCGGAGAAACGGCTTGCAATTCATAAGCGCCGACCCGAGGCACGAAGACGGTCATGATCCCGTCCGCCGCGGCCTTTTTGTCGTGAACAACGGCGGCGAGGACGGCCTCGGGGTCGATCTCTTCACGGTTTACATAAGTTGGAAGCCCCAGGCGTTCCAGCGCGGGGACCAGGCGCTCCCGCACCGCGGGGGCGCACATGGGAAGCATTCCAAGCGCGACGCATTCGCCGTGGAGCAGTCGGCCTCGAGCGGCGGCCTCGATGCCGTGGCCCAGGGTGTGGCCGAAGTTCAGCACGCGCCGCAGGCTCCCTTCCCGTTCGTCCGCCTCCACCACGGCACGCTTGATCCCCAGACAGGCCGCGATCACATCCTCCACAGGGCCGCAGCCCGTAGAATCCTCAAATCGAGCAAACAGCTCCGGATCATGGGTCAGGGCCATCTTCACGGCCTCGGCAAGGCCGTTCGAAAGCTGGCGGAGCGGGAGGGTCGCCAGCACGTCGGGGTCGATCAGCACGGCCTTGGGCTGCCAGAACGTCCCGACGGTGTTTTTGACGCCGCCCAGATCCACGGCGGTCTTTCCGCCGATGGAGGAATCCAGCATGGCCAACAGGGTCGTCGGCACATTGTAGAAATCGATCCCGCGCATATACAGGGCGGCCGCAAGCCCCGCCAGATCCCCGATCACACCTCCGCCCAGGGCAAGCACACAGTCGCACCGGGTCAAGCCGGCGTCCAGCATTTGCTGCAGCAGCGTGTGAAGCTGCGCGAGAGTTTTACTCGCCTCCCCCTGGGGGATCACGCAACTGATAAGCTCCCCGCATTGGGCCGCAAGCATGCGGCTGTATGCGGGAGGAATGCCATCGTCGGTAACCAGAAACACGCGTCGGTGCAAGTCGAGCAGATCAGCCGCCTCAGACAGTGCGCCGCGCCGCAGATAGACCGGATAGGAGCCTTGCGACGTGGAAACCGTCATCAGTGCCGCAGGATCCTGCCCGATAAGCTCCGCCTGATACGCCCGGGAACAGGCCATCAGGCTCTGTTGGAAGGTTTTGTAGTGAGGACGCAGATCCGGATCACTGATCCGTTCCAGATTCCGCGCCAGAAGCTCCGACTCCCGTTTCGCGTCCCGGATCGGAACGCAGTGCTCCCGCTTCCACGCGGCGATCTCCGCCGAAGCAGCCATTCTCTGTTCAAAAAGCCGGCACAACGCCTCGTCGATCCGGTCGATCTCACCCCGCAGGGAAATAAGCTTGTCCATTGTCTCTGTACCACGCGAGTCCTTTCTGTTTCATTGAACTGATTATAACAAAGGGGACAAATAAATGCAAGACATAGTTGAATACGAAAAAAATCTTGCAATCTATTCCCAAAAAGAATATAATATTTCAATAAAGGACGAAAGATCATACAAACACAGTCTCAATGTAAAACAGGAGGCAATGCCATGCTGAATATCTCTCATCTCACCAAGCGTTACGGTGACAAGCTCGCTGTCGACGATCTCTCCATTCACATTGCTCCCGGTGAGATTTACGGCTTTATCGGACACAACGGCGCAGGAAAAACCACGACGCTGAAAGCCGCGGTCGGCATTTTGCAGTATGACTCCGGAACGATCACGATCGACGGAACAGACCTGCAGGCCGATCCCCTCGGATGTAAGGCGATGCTGGCCTACATCCCGGACAACCCGGATCTCTACGATTTCATGACAGGGATCAAGTATCTGCTGTTTATCGCCGATATCTTCGGCGTCAGCGCCAAGGACAGAAACGACCGCATTCGGGAGTTGGCCGATCAGCTGGGTCTGACGGACGACCTTGCCCAGCCCATCTCCGCCTACTCCCACGGCATGAAGCAAAAGCTTGCCATTATTTCCGCGTGGCTCCATCAGCCTCGGCTGATCATCATGGACGAGCCTTTTGTCGGCCTGGACCCGAAGGCCTCGCACCTGCTCAAGCAGATGATGCGTGAACACTGTGACCAGGGCGGCGCGATCTTCTTCTCCACCCACGTTCTGGAGGTGGCCGAAAAGCTCTGTGACAAGGTTGCCATTATTCAGCACGGTCGGCTGATCCGCTCCGGCACCATGGAAGACGTCAAGGGAGACGACTCTCTTGAAGAAGTCTTCCTGGAATTGGAGGGAGAATCATGCTGAAGGTTCTGATCAAAAAGCAGGTCTCCGAAACGCTGTACCGCAGCTTCCGGAGAAGAAATCCGAACCGCACCGGGAAAAGCGGCGGAAAAGGCAAGCTCAGCGGAAAGAGCACCATGATCATCATGATCGTTGCCGCGCTCTATTTGGTCGCAATGTTTACCTTCTTTTCCGTAGGCCTGTGTCAGAAGCTGATGGCCGTTGAATTGGACTGGCTGTACTATCTGATCTGCAGCGGCGCGGCAATCATCTTCGGAACCTTCGGCAGCGTATTCAGCACCAGCTTTACGCTTTACATGGCCAAGGACAATGACCTGCTTCTGTCCATGCCCATTCCGATCCGCGATGTGATCATCTCCCGGCTGTTCAGCGTCTACATCATGAGTCTGCTCTATTCCGGTCTGATCACGATCCCTTCCGTTGTGGTGGGTTTGATCCTGGGCGGTTTCAGCTTCAGTCGACTCCTGGGCGGTCTGATCCTGGTGGTCTTGATTTCCTTGATCGTTACAGGACTGTCCTGCCTGCTGGGATGGGTGGTTGCCAAGCTCAGCCAGCGGCTGAAAAACCGCAGCTTCCTCACGGTTCTGATCGCCCTGCTCTTTTTCGGGCTCTACTATTACGTTTACTTCCGAATCATGGACCGGGTTCAGGATCTGCTGGAAGCCATGATCCGTATCGGAGGTGAGATCCGCAGCTCCGCCTATTTCCTCTACATTTTCGGGCTGATCGGCAATGGCAACTGGCTCGGAATGGCCTGCTGGACAGGGGTTGTCCTTCTTGCTTTGGGATTGATCTGGCTGATCCTGAAGAAGACCTTTCTCTCCATCAGCACCGCAACGCCTACCCCAAAGCGTGCGGTGTACAAAGAAAAAGAGATCCGACAGGGCTCCGTATCTTATGCCCTGTACCGCAAAGAGTGGTATCGCTTCACCACCAGCGCAAATTATATGCTCAACTGCGGTATGCCCCTGCTGCTCCTGCTGGGCGCCGGAGCGTTTATGCTGATCAAAGGCAGAAAGATGATCCTGATGATGTCCGTTGTTCTGGCACAGGTTCCCGGTACGATCCCCGTGATCCTCTGCGCCGTCTGCTGTATGCTGGGCGGAATGGTTGATATTTCTACCCCCTCCGTTTCTCTGGAGGGAAGCACGATCTGGCAGCTTCAGTGTCTTCCCGTCACGCCCTGGAAGGTGCTTCGTGCCAAGCTGATGCTGCATCTGAGCCTGATCGCATTCCCCACGCTTTTTAGCAGCGTTGTGATGATGCTCCTTGCGCCCGCAGGCACGGCTCTGATCCAAAGGATCCTGATACCGATCATTTCGGTTTTGAACGCTGTTTTCTTTGCACAGTACGGTCTTTACCTTGGGCTCAAGCTTCCAAATCTGAGCTGGACCAATGAAATCATTCCGATCAAGCAAAGCGCGCCGATCTTCTTTGTTATCTTCACCGGCATCGGGCTGAGCTTCGCCTTTGGCGGCGCATATCTCCTGCTTGGCGGAGCCATTGGCGCAACCGCCTGGATGAGCATCTTTGCGGTACTCTTTTTCGTTGCCAACGTCGCGCTTTATCGCTGGCTGCGCGGTCCAGGTTCTGCGCGATTTGCCGCTCTGTAACCGGCTTTTTATCACAAGCAGTCAGAGAGGAGCCTGCTCCACGCAGGCTCCTCTTTGCGCTTATTTGACGCTGCGGGAAGATGCTTGGAGATACGCCTCCGCCTCGCGAACGCTTTTGGAAAGGTATCGGATCGTGCACACCGGATGTGCGCCCGTTGCCGTCTCCCCTGTCACCATCACGGAGGAAGCACCGTCCAACACCGCGTTGAAGATATCACTGACCTCCGCCCTTGTTGGAACGGGATTGCGGATCATGGAATCCAGCATCTGCGTCACCACCATGAAATCCCGGCCAGCCTCCCGGCAGCGCCGGGCGATCTGCTTTTGCACGGCAGGAAGCTCCCACAGGTTCATGGAGTTGCCCAGATCTCCCCGGGCGATCACGATTTCATCGCAGTACGGAAGCAGCTCCGGAAGCTTTTCGACCCCTGCCATATTTTCCACCTTTGCAAGCAGGCGGAGCTGGCCGCAGCCCGCTTGCTCCATGCACTGCCGCAGCGCAAGCAGGTCTTCCCCTCCGCGCACAAACGGCTGCATGACGCCGGTCACGCCGTATGACTTCGCGGCCCGCAGCTGCTCACGGTCCTGCGCTGTCAAGGCCGTCGACGGGATCACGCAGCCGGGGGCGGCGACGCTTTTCCGGCTTTCCAATCTGCCGCCGCGGATCACACGGAGCTGCACCGCAGACGCCTTCGGAGAAGACGTTTTTTCCAGCAGAAGCTTTCCGTCGTCCAGAAGGATCTCCTGGCCGCAGGGACATTGCTCCAGCACGGCCCGCAGCTCGGCCGGAAACGGTATCGCGTCCAGGCTGACCGTTTCCCCATCCGTTAAGACAATCGGTGCGGCAATCCGCCCGATCCGCAGCTCGGGCCCCTGCAGATCGATCAGAAGCTCCGGACAAACGCCGCAGGCAGCGGCAGCGCTGTGATAGGCGTGGATCAAATCGGAGGCCTCCGCCAGGGTCGTATGGGAAAGATTCAATCGAATTCCGTCCATGCCCTCACGGAGCATTTGCCGCAGGGTTTCCGGATCCGCGCAGGACGGGCCGAGGGTGCCGTATATCTTTACCTTTTTCATGCAAACGCCTCTGCTCTCGTTCTGAAAAAGCGCGGGCCCTCTTCCCCCATGATGCCGGAGGGCTTGAAGCCGCACTTTTCCAATACTCTCTGGGATGCCTTGTTGTCCGGATCGGTTTCCGCCTCCACACGCGTGACCCCCGGCTGCGCCAGGGCCCATTCTACCGCGGCGGCGACTGCCTCTGTTGCGTATCCCCTGCCTTGCTGTTCCTCCAGTATACCGTAACCGATCTCAACCCTTCCGTCTGCTCCAAGTCCCTTGAAACACAGATCTCCGATCGTTTCGCCGTCCTTGCCTTCGATGTTCCAGGCGGCGTACCATTCCCACTGTGCGGGATGCTCCAGACTGCCCTGCAGCATTTCCCCGTATGCCTTTTTCAATTCCGGATCGTTGGTTCGCGCGATCATGTTTTGCATTTCATCTTGATCCAGGATCCGGATCCGCAAGCGCTCTGTTTCCAATATCATTTCCCGAACAGTATGCACCGAGTGACCAGCTTTAAGGACAAATAACGGCATACCATACTCATCTGTTCCAGCCCTTACAAATCCAAGAGACGTCCAAAATCGGATCGCGTTTTCTTTCTCACTATTGATTTCATAATGCTTTGCCCCGTCGGCCCTTGTATACGCAGACAAGGCTTCAAAGCAGGCGTGCCCCTTCCCTTTTCCTCGATATGCAGGGAAAACCCAAAAATCCAGAATGAAGCACTTCCCGTCTTCGCTTTGATAGGTGTTATATTGGGCTGCGCCAATGCGTTGGCCGTCTTCAACGAAGTAGACCATGTGATGCCTGTCGCATTTTCGTATCATGTGAGAGCGAATGATGCCTCGGTATTCGTCTCCGGCAAAGTACTCGATATCTTCTTCATCCTCAATGATCCCGTCGTCTACAAGATATTTCATGTGCAGGCTCCAGAATTCGTCGATCCGTTCAACCGGAATTTCTTCAATCCATATCAATTCCGAACTCATCTCCTTTTGGCGTTTTTGCTCACGATGTAGAACAGGATAAACAGGGCTGTAAAGAACAGAATTGCACCGGTCAGAACGGCAAACATGACCGACGTGGACACTGACTTGCCAAAGAAATAGAAATTGACGTCAATGCTGTCCTTGATCCCTTTCAGGACCTCCTGCGGGAAGCCGACGTGCTCCATTTCCGCAAAAATGCCCCGCATCATGTGATTTTTCAGCAGGCAGGTACCGTAGGTGCCCGGGAAGAAGGCCAGCACCTTCTGCAGGCCTTCTCCAAAGCTTGCAATGGGCATGTACGCGCCGCAAATGAAGCCATACCCGGCGCTGATGATCGTACCGACCGCCGTGGCCTGGCCGTTCGTGCTCAGGAAAAAGTTGACGCAGGAGGACAGCGCCGTGCCAAACATGGTAAGCAGGAACACATCCGTTATCACCAAAAAGACGTCGGAAACGGACATATACCAGCCCTGGGTCGCAAGATACAGCAGGCAGACCGCAAGGGCGGAAAAGGTGACAATCAATGTGCTTGCCGCAGAGGCGAGATAGTATCCGGCGGCCAGAATGGAGCGATTGACCGGCGTGACCTTGAAATCACGGATACTGCCGTTGGCCTTATCCTGGATCATTAACAGGTTCGCGCTGAATGCAACCGTCACACAGGAAACCGCCAGCAGAGCGGAAATAAGCTGCCCCGCGACGGTTCCGTTCAAAAGCTTCTCCGAAATGGCAAAGCCCTCCGGAAGGGACTGGGCAAAGCTGTCGCGATACAGCTTGGCGAGAAATGTACCGTAGAGCACAAGAAGGATCATCGGGGTAATCAGCGCGGAGAAGAACATCCCCTTATCCTTGAAAAACAGCTTCAGATTTCTGCGAATTACGTTACTCAGGATCATCTCTGTGCACCTCCCGGAAGGCTTTTCCCGGTGACGATCAGAAATACGTCGTCCATTTTTCCCTTTGTGACCTCGTAATCATGAAAAATGTCCGGGTGGGAAACGATCAGTTCAGTGACCTTTTCTGTGCTCGGGACGGAAAAACGGAAGCCGTCACGCACCCTGTCATAGGGAAGATCCAGAACGGCAAGGGCTTCCTCCGATACGCCGTAGATCGTCACATAGTCTCCGGCATACTGGTTTTTCAGCTCCAGCGGCGTGCCCTTGGCAACGATTTTTCCGCTGTCAATGATAACCACATAATCCGCGTCGGCCACTTCCTCCATGTAATGGGTGGTGAGGAAAACGGTCATTTTCTTTTCCCGGCGCAGGCGTTCGATGACGTCCCAGAGCAGCCTTCTCGTCTGGGGATCCAGGCCCGTTGTCGGTTCGTCGAGGATCAGGATCTCCGGCTCATGCACCAGCGCCCGGGCAATGTCGATCCTGCGCTTCTGCCCGCCCGAAAGCTTGAGCAGCGGGCGATCCGCGAAGTCGGCAAAGGCGAGCAGCTCCGTCAGCTCGGAAAAGCGCTGCGCAAAGCGCTTTCCGGTGATCCCGTACAATGCCGCACGGCTTTGCAGGTTCTCTCTGGCAGAAAGCTGCGCATCCAGCGCGGAGCTCTGGAACACGACGCCGATTTTCCGGCTGATCTGTCCGTTGTTCTTTTCCGTGTCATAACCGCAGACGGAAATAGAGCCGCTGTCCTTCCGCAGTTCTCCGCAGATCATGGAGATCGTTGTGGACTTCCCTGCTCCGTTCACACCGAGAAACGCGAAAAGCTCGCCGCGTTTCACGCAAAAGGAAAGATCACTGACGGCCTGAACGGAACCGTAGGATTTATCCAAATTTGAAATCTCAATAATGCTTTCCATGGTTTCCTCCGTTTTTCGTGAATTGACCCTGCCAGTATAGCGGAAAACCGGGTTGCGCGCCACCAAGACTACTTGACAATCCCGCAACCGGAGCTTGCAATCTGGCAGCAAGCCGATTTTTGCACGGTCAAGCTGTCCGGCTCCACGTGGCAGGGCAAAAAAATCACCTGTACGCCGACTGCTTTCGCATCCTCCAGCGCCCGGCAGAACAGCGGGTCGGTTTCCATATTTCCATGCACCTCCGTGATCCCATCCATCTGGATAACAAAGGTCAGAATCGCTTTATATCCGACCGCATTGGCCAACTCACGCAGATGCTTTGTCCCTCGCTGGGTGGGAGCGTCCGGGAAGTAACCGATCCCGTCCCGTTCCAGGGTACAGCCCTTGACCTCCATCAAAAACTGCACATCTCCCCGTCTCATCATGAAATCCAAGCGAGACTGTCCATATTGAAATTCGGGCCGGATCAAGTCAAAGCCCTGTGTGTCCAGCCACTCCCGGGCTACCACGTTCGGCGCCTGGCTGTCAATATTAATCAGCAGTCCGTTTTCTTTTCGCACCGCGATCAAGTCATACGCCGTTTTTCTGGCGGGATTATCTGATTCAGACAGCCATACTTCCGCGCCGGGAAGCAGCAGCTCCTTGCATCGGCCGGTGTTTTTCACGTGCACCGTTTGCTCACATCCGTCTATCATAACACGCGCGACAAAACGGTTGGGCCTTTGGACGAAGACTGCTCTGACGACCCTCTTGTAGTTCATTGACCGCTCTCCCTGCCTTTTGCTCTGTTCTGCAATGATCTTTCCGACTCCGAAAGTTTCTCCAGATGGGAATTCAGGAGGAATATTTTATAGTCCTGTTCCTCAAACAATCGGTTCGATTCGGGATTGCCGTATCTGGAAACCAATTCGGCGACGGTGATACTGCGGGCGATCTTCAGCGCCGGAATGTCCTCAGTCCGAATGCGCCGTACCAATTCCTCTATGGGATCTTCCTTCAGATTGCCGATCCTCCACTCTTTCCTCATGTGGGTAAAGTTGAAGAACAAATCGTAATCATTCGCAACATAGATGACAGGATTCTGATCGTTATGGGGAACCATCGGCAAGCTGTCATGCCTAAGCTTTTCGCATAGTTCTTTCTCAGCGTAATTCTCCACGTAATTCAAATAATATGGGATCAAAACCGCCGGGATTTCTCCTTTGTTGATCCGAATCGGATAGAGTTTGCGGTTTTCTCCCTCACAGCTTCCGGCATGCACAAAAAACCGAAATGAGCTCCCAAATGCTTCCACTCGTTCTTTCAGTTTCAAGGATACCGAAAGTCTGAGCAGCTCGACGATCTCATCCTTGTTTTCCCGGTTGATAAATGCCTGCCACCTGGGGCTGATCTCGTTTTCTATCAGCAGCTCCGTAGCCCGCAGAAGCTCGTCAAATGCACCCTTACGGCCGATATATCGGTCTGTGGTCTCCCGCAAGCCAAAGAAAGTAAGCTGAACACAGCGCACGCCAAGCTCTTTCAGAAAGCGAACGTACTCCGGATCCCGTACAAGCCGCCAAAAGCTCCCCAGCTCAAAGCGCTGCGGTGTCGTATTGACAGACAACTGCTTATCGCGTTCCCAGCGTGCCCTGTAGTCATCACAATAATCCGGCTCCCGAAGCCAGCTGTAGAATTCGATCTGTTCAAAAAACGGTTTGAAGCTGTCAACGATCCACTGATCCGCGCCGTCCTCCATTTTTCGGTTCGGCATATGAGACAGCCAGCAGTGACGGCACCGGTTGGGGCATCCATACATATCTGCTGCAATCGCGATCGATTTCATTTGAGCCCCTCCTTATCTTTCTATTTAGGACATTCTTTCGTTATGAAAGGCCGTAAAAGTGTTTCATAATATTATCTTTATCCGGATAGTTAAGCGCGTCCATTTGCCGGATCACTTCCTCAACATCATAGGTGACGTCAATCAAGTCAACCGCGGTATTGCCGTGCTCAAGATTTAAAACAGCGGCTCGTGCAATATTATGGTCTTTTGCAGGGCAGCCAAGGGAACCTGCATTGATGTAAAGCTTTTCTCCCTTGCATATATTTCTGGTATGATCGTGTCCATACAGGATGATGTCACTTTTCACGTCTGCAAACATGGTCAATAAATCATCTTCTGTGGGATTCTTTTTCGACTTTAAATAACTACCGTTCCCATCCATACAGAAATGCAAAACAGAAATACGAAGTCCCTCAGAGCAAAGATCAATTCTATTTGGCAGACTGCGAAGAAAGGCAACGGATCCTTTGGATAGCAAACCGTGTTCCCATTTGTGGTGTTCCATCTCATTGGGGCTCATGTTCTCTTCGTTGGGATATTCCGTCGGCATACCTTCCAGCAAGTATTTTTCGTGGTTACCCCGCACGGCGACCAACCGCGGAACACGGAGCAATTCCTGTACTGTTTCTTCGGGATTTGGGCCGATCCCGATGATATCTCCGCAACAAATGATACTGTCGCAATTCATCTGATTCAACTGCTTCAATACGGCTCGCAGGGCAGACACATTGTTATGAATATCAGTTATGATTCCATATCTCATCAAAATAACCTCAGATTATGGCAGCATTTTTACCATTAAGTAATCGTCACCATAGCTGCCGTCGGGATACTTCATTCCATGCGGACGCGTTCCGTAAACAGCAAAACCGTATTTCATATACAAGTTTAACGCTCTGCGGTTCTTTTGCGAAGCTGTCAGCTCGATCTGCTCGAAGCCGCATTGTGCGGAAAACGCGATCAGCCTTTCCATCAGGGCAGAGCCTATGCCCTGATGCCAGAAGTCTTTGCGCACGGAGATACCCAGCTCTGCGCGATGCCAAACGCGGCTTTTGCTTCCGTGAGACTGCACGTCGGCGCAGGCGATGATCTGTCCATCCCTCTCCGCCAGCAGCATCAGACTGCGCGGGTCGTTTTTCCGTTTTTCCAGAATACGGGATTCTTCCTCGGGCGTATAATCAAATTCCTCCGGTGTACGCAAAAGAAAGGGGGTTTCGCCCAGCATGTTTTTCATGTATTGCAGCATACGCGGTGCGTCCTCGGGTTCCACAGAACGAATGACGCAGGATCCGCCATCCCGGAGCAGCAGCGTTTCGGCATTGTGAATCATTTCATTATCCTCCTGTTATCTGAATACGTGGGATCTACAATACTACGCTCAGGCCATGCACATCATGTAAATAGCGTTCGAAAATCACAAATCATGTGTTGTTATCGATCCTTTTTGCATTTCCGAACCAGATCGTTTACGATCTCCCCGGCGATGATCAGCCCCACAACGGAGGGCACAAAGGCGGTGAAGCCCGGAATGTCCCTGCGCTCGGTGCATTTTCTTGCCGTTCCGGGCGGGCAGATGCAGTGCTGACGGCAGCTGATAGACAAATCCTCCAACGGTTTCTGCGGCTTCTCCCGAGAGTAGACGACTTTCAGTGACTTGATCCCGCGTTTCTTCAGCTCCCGCCGCATGACGCGGGCCAGCGGACAGACGGCGGTTTCGTAGATATCCGCAACCTCAAAGGCAGTCGGGTCCAGCTTGTTTCCGGCCCCCATGCTGCTGATGATGGGCGTCCCGGCAGCACTTGCCCGCGTGACAAGCTCCAGCTTTCCGGTCACGGTGTCGATGGCGTCGACGATATAGTCGTACTCTGAGAAATCAAACTGCGCTGCTGTATCGGGCGTGTAAAAGGTTTTGTAGGTCCGCACGATGCAGTCGGGATTAATCTCATGAACGCGTTCCTCGGCAACGTCCACCTTGTACTTCCCCACCGTTTTCCGGGTAGCGTGCAGCTGCCGGTTCAGATTGGTCAGACACACCCGGTCGTCGTCGATCAAATCCAGGGCGCCGATCCCGCTTCGAATCAGGCCCTCCACCGCGTAGCCTCCCACGCCGCCGATCCCGAATACCGCCACGCGGGCGTGCTGTAATGCGTCGATCCCCTCAGAATCGATCAGCAGCTGCGTTCTTGAAAACTGATTCAACATATTTTTCCTCGCAATTTCGTATCAAAAAGTAACGTCACTCTCTCGGAACTACTGTTGCTTTATTAAAGTGGCTTTTCAATAAATGTCATGATATCTTTTATCACATTATGCTCTGTCAGCAAATCTCCGTTAATACTGACCTTTCCATATCTTTTTGCGGACAAAAAGAATATTTCAGTTTTCGCGTAAGATTGATAAGATAATACCTTCATGAAGTTCTCTTCATTTGTATTGCTGACGACAACAGCCCGCTTTCGAACTTTTTCGTATAGATCCAGCAATTCGGGATGACCTTGGAAATAGCATTGACTTCGTTCGTTAAAGATGAAATAGTTCGCACACGGATAATCACAATAATTTGGTATGATAAAGTAGGTCAAGTCGCTATGTGTAACGGCATCCAATAGCTGATACTCCATATCATCCAAGTAAGGGCAATTCTGTGCTGAGGAGAAACACTGATAGTCACATTCACCGCACGGATGGATCGAATAATTAGAAAAATCAAACAGTTCTGCATGATCCAGAACAGATTCCAGCAGTTTCCCTATTTGTGAGCAGTTTCCATTTCTCCTGGAACTGAAAGAAACTATGCAGACTCTCATAGCGGCTTCTCCTCATGTGCTGACTTGGCGGTATATTACCATATAGGGATCCGTTTTGCAAGCGTATCTTTTGTCTCATTCTATAATAAAAATAAACTAAAAAATAGCAATAAACAATTGACAAATAGAAAAGCATTGAGTAAAACGGTTAGCGTTGGCTAACGTATTTATCGAAGCACGGAATTGATAAGATGTCGGTGCTTATTTTATCCTCCTTTGAAAGGCTTACAAGCGACCTCGTATACCATCCATTTTTTGTGCGTTTACAATTCTTCAACCAATCACATGATCCATTATATACCTCATAAACAACGCCATCTTTCTTATGCAAAAACAAGACCAGAAGATGTTGCGGAATATCATTAATGTCAACCGATTCAGATTGCGTAATCTTTATTTGCACCTCGATACCATCTATTATTCCATCAAAGGTCTTAGTACCGGTTTTGGATAAAGAAACGCCATAGTAATATTCAGCGATTTTTTCACCTAGGCTTCCAAACAAATGCCCATCCAACGTAAATTTTCTCTCAGGAAAGCGTTCTTCCAGTTCGTTTACAATGTGTGTCGCCACCGCCTGAAAAGAGAAGGTGGACCGCTAATCAGGGGAAAGTAGACCGCTGAATAAGGGAAACCAGACCGGCGGCAACGTATTTTGTCAAAAAGTGTTTCAAGCAGTCTGGGAAACGACTTACAATGGTTGTGCCGAAAGGCAAATACAACATATTGGAGGTCGTCATGCTAGACTACAAATCCATCGTCAGGCTCAAAAGGCTGGGCCTGAACAACTCGGCAATTGCAAGCAATGTTCATTGCAAATGGGACT
>JAEEZZ010000072.1 GCA_016292255.1 Oscillospiraceae bacterium | reverse complement strand
TCCTCTCAGCTTCACAGTTATCAATTTTATTATAGCACGATAGATTTGCCTTGGCAATCAAATTCTGCACAGTAACAACATAGAGGCGCCGATTCCGGCGCCTCTATGTTGCCTGATCATTGCTTAGGGCGTATAGGTGTTCTCTTCAAAACGGAAGAACTCGTAATACCGGGCTTGCTCTTCCTGCACGATAGAATTGGAGATGTTGGTTCCTGTTGCGGTGAAGGTCTGACCGTCCGGCGTCAGGATCGCTTCCACGTCGCCGACGTAGAGATAGACCAGCGCTTCGCCCTTGTGCGCCTCTAAGAACGCTTGATACTCCGGGTACCAGGGGCCGCCGAAGCTGACGCCTCCGGAAATGCGGTCCGGCTCCTTGATGACGGTCACCGTAGCCACCAGCTTGTCGCCGTCGTAGAGCAAGAAGTCTCTCGCATTCAGAATCAGCTCGTTCCCGCTGTCGCCGGTGCGAACGTGGCTGTAGCCGTTCGGGGAAAAGTGCAAATCATCGAAAACAAGCCCGGACGCCCTCAGCTCCTCCCGATACGCCGGGAGCCGCTCATTCATAAAGGCGTTTGCCTGCCAGCTTCTGAAGCTCCGACCATAGATAACCACAAAAACATCCCCCTGAGAGTGATCACACTGCTCAGAGGGATGTTTTTGCAGCTCGATTTTTATTCTGAAAGAGGACCGCGTCTTCTTGCAAATTTCATCAGCAGGAGTGTGATTCCTCCGGCGGCAAGAATGACGAGCAGATCGACCGGCGCGAGTACAATGTCCGGGAGCTCGTCAAAGAACAGCCCCGTGCCGAAACGGTAAAGGTGACCGTGCAGCAGGATCATTTCGCCGACGTACATCAGAAGTGTCGTCAGCGCAGCGGTGGCAGCCGGGAGCCATAGCCCGATCATGCGCTTTTTCTTTAACAGCAGCGAGCCCAAAAAGAATCCCACAGTCACGCCCAGCAGTATGAAGAACACCGACATCAGGATCGCGGAAAGCGGCAAAACCTGAATGCTTCCATCGCGCCAGAAGGCCGTAAAGCAGGCAAGGATGCAAAGTCCCAGAAAGAGCGCCGCAGAAACCGACTGCAGGATCAGCGCCTTTTTTCTGTGCCGGTCTCCTGTCAGGATCATCTGTGCAAAACCGTAGACACAATTCAGAATCGCAAGGATCAGCACGATGGAGATCAGATAGAAATGCAGCTTGAACGCGGGGCTGTATTTGCCCATGAGGATCTCTACTGCCGTGTGCGTTTTATACTCTGTAACCGTCGTCTCCCAGCCTCCTGGTGGCTGATAACACATGAACATCTGCCAGTCTTCCAGCTTTGTGACCGTTTCTGCGGTCGTGACGACAACTTTCCGCTCAAACAGGAGCTCCAATCCGAAAAACACACCAACAGACAGCGCCGAGCCGCCGAGCACAGCAAAGCGTTTCAGCAGCTTCACAAACAGCGGCAGAAGAAGCACGCCCAGAATAACCGCGACCGCAATGGGCGTATAGGGAATGATGTACTTTGGATAGTTCTCCTTGAGGACCGTGCCATCCCGGAGCATATCGGAAACGACACGGACGCCCATGAGAAGCGGATAGAAGGACGCCGCAAGCACGGCGACGAGCGAGAACAGCCAAAAACGCGTAAGCTTTTTATTCATTATGATCACCTCTGTATTCTGCGGCATTCCGTTTATCCAAACAGCATCTCGCGGATCTCAGCAATGTACGCCTCTGTTTTTGCATCCATATCCTCGCCGCCATAGTTGATGCAGTACGCGGGAAGATAGCTTGAGATCGGATTCTGCCACGGAATGATATAGATCCCTTCCTCTGAAACGGCGTAGGTCGCCAGAATTTCTCGCATCTGCTCCGCACTGACCCCCTTCAAGTCCATCAGCTCCTTGCTGATCCAATCGCGCGGCGTTTCGGAATGCTCCAGCAGGCCGAAGGAATAACTGGAAGGAGCCATTTGCCAGACGATCACATCCAGTCCATTTTCCGGGGCCAGCCCAAAGTATTCCGGGAAGCTATCTAGGAGCGCTTCCTGCTCCTCGTTCAGAATGCCGGAATAGACGGACGCTGAATCCATCGCCCTCGAAAAAACCATCCCGTCCGTCCACGCGCGTTGGCTTTTCAGAATCTTTGACTGTTCGAGATCAAAGTGAAGCTGGTCGTTTGCCGTCAGGGTAAAGGTATAGCAATAGTCCTCGTTTGCAAATTTCCCTTCCAGAGTGACGGTGTTGCCGTCCCTTTGAATCGTTCCCCCCGGCTGATAGGATACGGCAATGTCCTTGACGACCGTATAGCGCCCTTCGTGGATCAGCAGATAGGGGGTCATTTCAGAGGACCGGTCCGAGAGAGCATACCTGCCGTCCTGCAGGGAGTAGTTTTCGGCAGTAGTCTTAGGCTCCGAAGCATCGTCATGTCCGCCGCAGCCGGAAAGGAGCAGAAGCGGAAAGAGCAGGAACAAGAACCTTTTTTTCATAACAGCCTCCATTCTGCGAATCATAAAACGAATGCGAAAGCTTCATGCGGATGCGTTTGTAAGCAAAAAATAGGCGATGGCAGCGAGCAATGCGGCAGAGGCGATAACCGACGCGGCAGTCATCTTCCTGTAGGACAGGATTCGTTCGATGCGCGTGCGAACCCTGGCTCCGCCAAAGCCGGACGCAAACACCGTCTTACCCTCCCGGGCATTCAGCAGCGCGTGGGCATAGCGCTTGCGTTCGCCTGCGGCCAGCTTTGAAAGGACCGATTCGTCGCAGGCAAGCTCTGCGTCTGACAGATACAGCTTCAGAAACAGCCAGGCTGCCGGATTGAACCAGTGGATCGCGGCGGTCAGAAACGCAAGCACCCGCCAGAGATTGTCCAGCCTGTGGATATGCCGCCGCTCATGGAGTACGATCAGATCAAGCTCCTCCGAATCCCGGCAGGATTCCGGGAGAATAATTCTCGGCCGAAGAATGCCATACACAGCAGGAGTGCTGATCTTCGGGGAGCAGTAGATGTTGTCGCGCAAATACTCGGCGTTTCGGAGCTCAGAGATCGTCGCCGCATACAGGATCAGCATTGCAAGGATCAGTGCCGCGGCAATGATTGCCCATACAAGGCCCGCGTAGTGAAAAACGTCTGCCAGAAGATCGACCTTGTATGTAATTGGGAAATAGTTTTTTGCCGCTTGGATTACATTCGTCGCGGTGTACTCCGTCAGCTCGCCCTCATAGACCACAACGGTCCTCGTCGCAAAGCGGGACAGCAGGGTCATCAGGCTGTATTTCCCACCGACGCCAACCGGGATCAGAAAGCGCAGAAAGGGAATCGCCCACAGAAGCACGATCCAGCGGCGCGGGATACGCTTGATTAGCCGAATCAACACGACGGCAAGTCCGGTCAGCGCTCCGACAATGCTCATGTTGAACAGCCAGTAAAACAAGTCACCCATAGGTTCACCTTCGATCGATCAGGTCCCGCAGCTCGGCAAGCTCGTCGTCTGACAATTCTTCATCCTCCAGCAGCGCGGAAAAGAGCGCTTTCCTGGAGCCGGAAAAGAACCGGTCCAACAGGCCCCTCGCCTCACTTTTTTGGATCTCGCCTCTTGTGATGAGGGAGGAACACACAAACCCCGGCTCGTCACGGCGCACATAGCCCTTGTCAATCAGCTTCTTGAGAACGGTGTATGTGGTGTTTTTATTCCAGCCGATCTCTTTCTCGGCAGCCAGGCTGACGGCCTTCGCGCTGACAGGCTCGTCCCGCCAAATAATCTCCATCAATTTGATTTCACTGTCAAAAACCTTCATAACGCCCTCCGCAGACTATTTCTATAGTTTAGACTATCACAATAGTCTATAAATGTCAAGTCTGTATAGGAATAATTGCTTCTTTTTTTGAATGAAAGGCCATTTTGCTTGCCCTGCAACATTGAACTGTGGTAAAACGTTAATATAATAGACGCGTCAAAGAGCATGGAGGTGATCGCTTGGAGCAAGAAGTATTCCGGCGCAGCTATGAAAAACAGTTCCGGTACGTCTGGAACCTCTGCATTGCGTTTCTAAGGAACGTGGAGGATACGGAGGACGCCGTGCAGGAGGTGTTTTTGCGGCTCCTGAATTCGGAGACGCCTTTCGCTGATGAGGGGCAGATTCGCGCATGGCTGATCGTGACCGCGAAAAACGTCTGCCGGGACGAGCTGCGGCGTGCCAGACGGCGGGATATTCCGTTGGACGATGCCCAAACCTGCGCTGCCCCGCCGCCCGAGATCGATGAAACGCTGGCCCTTGTTCGCAGCCTTCCCCTCCGATACCGGACCCCGATCTATCTGTTCTACTATGAAGGCTATTCCACCGCACAGATCGCCGCGCTGCTGAACCGGAAGGAAAGCACCGTCCGCAGCGACTTGCGGCGGGGAAGAAAGAAACTGAAGGACATATTGGAGGAATCGTCATGAAAAACGAAAAGATTGTTCAGGCTTTTGATAAGACCGCGCCTCCGAAGGCGACTGCGGCCAAAATCTATTACAATATCCAGAATGCCATGCGCGCGCAGGTCGTTTCTGTTCCTGATAAACGCAAGCGTCCCGTTTTGCGGTTGGCCGCGACGCTGGCTGCCTGCGTTGCGCTGGTCGCCATGATCTCCGCCGTTGGCTACGCGGCCTATCAAAAATGGTTCCTGCCTGCCCCGGAGACCTACACGCCTCCTGAGAACGGCGGCATCATCGAGGTGCATGAGAGAAACACCTACGATCCCCCGCAGGAGACCGAAACCTATGCTCCTACACAGCAGACCGATGCTCCCGTCAGCCCTTCGGATCAGGAGTATCTGCAAAGAGCACTGGGCATTTTCCGCAAGGCCGGGCTGTCCGTTGACGGTGTGGAATCCATGACCGCTATCCGGCAGAAGAACCTCTATTGGGATCGGGAGGAAGTCGAGGTTCTCTTTGATCAGGGGGATATGAAGTGCTCCGTCAAATTCGACGCCCAGGACGGTGTGTTCATCGGCATGAGCGGAATCGACTGGGTCCTGGACGACGCCCAGGCCTGCCAGACGGAAGCCGAGGCCGAAGCGCTGGCCCGCAGCTATTATGAGGCGCTTCCCGTTGCGCAGGGATACGTTCTGCAGGGTGTGGAGAAATATGACGAGCAGTTCTACAGCTACGACTTCTGCCGGGAGGTCGCGCCGGAGCTCTACAGCTCTTACGAGTGCGTCCGCATTTCCATCAACCCGGTCAGCGGACGGCTGACAGGCTGTACGGTGTTCTACGTCCCCCTGCTGGACGACCACGAGCCGGGCGATCAGCCCCTGTCTCAGGCAGAAGCTGAGACGGCAGCAAAGGCCTGCACGGAGATTTCTCTGGACGGATATGTGCTCCGCTCCGCAGACCAGACGGTCTGCCTGCCCAACTGGAACTATACCGGTCAGGAAGCTATCCATGCAAAGGCATCTTCCGTGACTCGACTGTGCTGGTATCTGAAATATGAGCGTCCGGACAGCGAGTTTGCGGACGTGATTTGCCTCATGGTGGATCTCTACACCGGCGAAATACTGGGCGGAGACGCCACTCGATAGGCGATGTGAAAACCCTCTCCGCCATCATCGGCCATGTGAATTCTGCCACGACGCTGAACATCTACAGCCATGTGACGGACCAAATGCGGAAGCAGGCGGCGGAGAAGATCGACGCCGGAATCGGGGCCTGTGAGGCGCCAGGAGGCGATTTGCCGCGCGTTCCGTCCGAGGACGAGAAAGTGCCCGCATCCAAAGCCTTCGAGCCCTTCAAGGGTACCCGCAGAAAACCCGGCACCGGCTGTCTGCACCAGATCAACGACCACCTGTGGGAGGGCAAATATTCGCCCCGCGGCCCTGACGGAAAACGCATCTATAAAAATGTCTACGCTTCAACTAAAGAGGAATGCGAGGAAAAGCTGCAGGCGCTGATTGTGGAAATGAATAGAACTATAAGTGAAAGAAATTAAACGTGCAAACAGCTTTCAATTCTTCAATTTGTGATGTATAATCAAAAGAGAGGATGAAAAATGTATGAAGTATAATACGGGGGACGAAGCAATGAAAAAAGTTGAAGAAAAGGATTGGTGTTTCGGCGTCGTTGGAAATATCGTAAAGACACACATGAGTGAAGATGGATCTCTTCTCTATGGGACACCGGCGTTTCGTGGGGGTGCGCGTGTCTACATTGACGAAAAAAACTGGACAGACGCTTTTGATAGTATTTCTGTTATCGGGTTTAGCAGAGGGAACCGTTATCAGGTTGCAGAAGTTCCCACAGCGTTAATCGAGAATGTCAGGTGCGGCAGGATTCTTGCGCCTGCTGTTCTGGAGATCATTCATCACATAGAAGTACTGGACGGATGGACTTGGTGGGGCAGAACCGCAGCTGATAAACGAGAAACGGAAGCGTTTGTAGCCAGGTGGAACAGCACGATGGCAGCAGAAACAAGGAAGGTGAGATTAGATGTTGAAACTGACGGAAAAATGCAAGCGGCTTTATGATCTGATCATGAAGATTCCGGCTGGTCTGGATGATATACGAACAGAGCTTGAGAATGGCGGGTATTCTCTTGATGAGTTGTCCGCGGTTTCCTATAAGTTTGCAGATACTTGTTTTTTGGAGGGTGTTGATTGTTATTGTGATGATAACGACGAACAATATGAGTTTTATAATAGTCCGGCAGTTGTGGTACAGAATAAGCACAGCACATTTTTCTTTGAAGTTATAAAGCTTTTTTTGGAGCACGGAATGGACCCCAACACTGTTGTTGAGAATGACAGCATTTTGGATGTGGTGCGGTATATTCGTAACGAGTATATCGCTGCCGATACCTTGGCGCTGCTCTTTGAGCATGGTGCGGACGTCAATCTGCAGGTAAACGGCTCCCGAGTTTTTCATGATATAGACTTTGATATTCTGTTTGATGCGTTCAATCAGAATGACCGGCGCTATTATGATTCGCTGGTCCATTGCTGGTTTGTCTGGCTTGGATACGGCGCGAGGCTCGATAACGGGGAATCTGGACTCGAATTGTTTACAGAACACAATACCGGAAAAGAATTTGATCTGGCTAAACTGAAAAACCATCGAGACTACACCTTCGGGTTGTCTCATGTCGCTTGCCATAATGAGAATTGGTCGCTGCATATCTTCGAGAAACAAACCCTGTGGGAAGTGGCGCGGCTGTAATTGCCATATAGTCAGGAATTGAGACGCCTAAACAAAGAGAGGCGTTTCGGACAGAGGCACTGATCTGGGCAGCAAAAAAGAGAGAAAAAGGAGCTTCATAGCGACAAAACAACGTCCTCTTTGCCGGTCTTGTCTCCGTTTAATCTATGTCAGCATTTCTGCTAAATAGTCAGTGCTGTGGTCAGGTTTTTCTGTGGTTTTTCTGCGTTCTACTATTTCGGCGTTTCACACAAATGCAAAGGCTTTACAAAAGGATAATCCTCAGGTTTTTGTGCTTCCTGCACAAAAACCTGAGGATTTTGGTCGGAGTGGCGGGATTCGAACCCACGGCCTCTTGGACCCGAACCCAATGAGGCATTTGTAATGTAGTCAAATATAGTGAAATCTGCACAAAATAAGCCTGCTCTAATGTTGTGTTTTTACACGGCGTTTTGTTCACGTTTCACAAAGTCAAGTCATATCAACAAAAATTCAAATTCACATTTATTAGAACTTCATTAGAACTGCCGCTATAATTGACTGTCAACAAAGGACGCTCTGCATGAGCGTCTTTTGTTTTACGGTCAAATATTACCAAAGGAAAACATTAGAATGGAACGAATTATTTACTCTTTGGCGTTTGATATTACGCGACGCTGTAATCTAAATTGTGACTTTTGTTACAAAGGGAAATCACAGAATGATGATATTACTAAAGAGGTAATTGACAAAACTCTTGATAGTATTAAAGAAGAAAGAATTGAGATTCTATCAATTCTTGGAGGAGAACCAACCCTTAACATTCAAATGATCGAATACTTGATTGACGGTATAATCAATAGGGGTATATATGTCTATTCGATTTCAATGTTCACGAATGGTTTGATTTGTGATGAAAGTATTTTGCCCGTTCTGACAAAAGCAAGAGAATACTTAGAAAATGTTATCGCGGAAAAGAATGACAGGATTCATAAGTTTATTACGATGAAGAAAAACTATAATCCAAGAGTGCGTATTACAATAAGTACAGCACACCACAGAAATGAAAATGCGATTGAAAAAGCAAAACAGTTTTATGAACAATTAGCATCGCCTTTTTTTGTTGTGTATGTACAAGAACAGTTTGACGAACAGGAAGTAAGGATAATACTAAATGGTAATGCAATTGAAAATTACAAAACTATTCTTTCAAAGAATACTACTTACAAACAAATAAACTTTGAAAACAGTGATGAATACTATTTTATTGAATATCTGAGTACAATAGATGCCGCCGAAATGCAAAGATGCATTCTTGTTACAACAAATGGCAATGTAGTTTGTAATTCTACTAAATCATATTCGTATATAGATTCCAAACCTGTTTTCAATATTTGCAGAAACAATAATGGGTTGTGGGAAGAAATAGATGCATGGTGCTGGAAACATCCTATAGGTGGCAATGCTCGTATGATGCGCAACTATAAAGATGCTATGCTCTTTCTCTCAGAAAACATGGGGACTTCTTTTTCAAATTATGACAAAAATCTAATAAGAATCACTAACAATATTATTGATGAACTTGAAATCTTTTGTTTATCAGCGCACAATGAGTACCCGTTTTTGAATTTTGGAGATATTGAGAGAATTGCCGCTGCAAGATATATAAAGATCAATAAAACCATAATGTCAAAAAGAGATTTATTATTCTATATATGGCGCGTCACAGATTTTCAATCTTATGATTTGCTTGAAGAAATGTATGTATCTGATGAATGGGAGAACACATTTATAGGCAAGATTGAAGGAAATACTAATTATTGTCTGTATGCAAGCATAGTACATTCGATAAATAATATATTAAATACATAAGCAGAGGGAGTTACCACGATAGCGGTAGCTCCCTCTTTTTTTCTTTAAGTCGTAGGTTCACAGCGGAATGAATATGTCATTGTGCCAGAGTATTCACCAGCAATGCCGAAGGTGTCTGCTTGCAATGTAAAATTCTTGGTTGCAGTTGCAGCTTGAATATCGGACGCGGCGAAAGATACCAGCGGTGTTTCTTCGTTTGCAAAGGAGCCTTCTCCATTTAGGATTTGGCAGGATATTGACGATATTCCATCTGCATGACGCAGATAAATAACACCATTCACGTCGCTGTTGGTGACATATACATTGACGGCATAACCTTCTTCGATGCTTGCGTCACTAATGGTTACAACTCCGTTTTCGCCATTACGCAAATCTATTGTAGCTGGAATTGTGATCGTGTAGCTACTATACACATGAGCGTAGATTTGGCTTTCCCCACTTCCCGCACTATCATCGGCATAAACCATCGACGAGAAAGACGCAATCAGCGCGAGTGCAAGAATGATTGATACTACCTTCTTCATTTTGTTGCCTCCCTAATTAGAGTTGATTTCCAGTTGAACATTTGCACTATTCAGCGGTGTTCTGTTTTCCAGGGAAAAACAATCAAAAACTAATTGACAATTTCGATACAAACCTCTTTCCAACACTTGATTGAGTGTGATTTCTGCTATTGTTTCTGACGGCGCTATCATATCCGATTGATAAATCAAGGTATTATCCGACAGAAACAGCGACAAGCGGAAGTAACACTTGTTTTCTGGAGGATTTGTAAGGTTGAATTGTTGGTTGAACTGCCCCGCTTTGAAATTCAGCCCTGTTACTGCGGGAATCGAAATGCTATCCCCGGCAGAGGTATAGGGCGTGAAGTCAAGCGTCTTAGTTTCTGTTTGCTTTTCCGTGGGCGATAGTGATTGTCCGCTATTTGAGCAAGAGCGTATCAGCAACAAAACAAGAATAATAAGTATAACTACACCTATTCCGATTACTACCTTCTTCTTTTGCAATGAGTACACTTCCTTTTCAAATGTTCAGCTCAATTTTGAATTGTACTAATTCTGAGGAAGAAGATAAAGGCAAAACGGGTGTGTTATTTGATGTGTTTCCATCTGTAAAGGGTTTTGTTATCGGCGGCAACCTCTGTATTGCCTCCGATAAAACCATCAATCGCAGCTCTGCTATAATGCTTGTGCGGAATGATAAGATCAGGGATTTCCGTATGTATTTCCCCGCAATCATGGCATTTCAGACGGCGCAGATAAAAGTCAACTGTATCTCCGCTTTCGTCTTTTATTTTGCGCTTGCGGGTATCTCTAACGGTAAGAGGCCCTCCGCATGAAGGACAAACCGGGTTTTCGCTTACAACAATGCGAAAGCCCCTTTTTTATGCTTGACGATAGTATAGCTTTTAACCACGATCATAGTTTTGCCTCCATTTTGTACTAAAAATATCAAGAAATCAAAACAAACTGGATTTGTCTGTATTCTTTACTATCCTACGAGGTTTTTATCAAAAACGCAATAATATATCTACAAAAAAATAGAAAGGACTGATAATTTGGCAACTAACGCTGCTAATGAAAAAGGCATTTTAATGACGCTGAAGGAAATAACTCATTCCGTTGCAGAAGCGTATTACATTCTCTTTCTTTACGCGCCGGAATTTCTACCAACGCAAGTTAAGACGTTTGCAGAGTTGAAGAAAGAATACAATGAGTTCCGCAATCTTGACGAAAAAGATTGCAAGAAATCCCTGCTGAAATCTGATGTGCAAAGAGCCATTAGAACGCTGATGAAGCGAATAGATGGCAAGCGGGATATTGAACTGCTGAACAAGTATTATGAGCTTGCTATGGGCGGCGATGTGCAAGCCCTGAAAGCGTACATGGATTTTAAGAAACGATACTTTACCGATGATGAAAGCGACGAATTGACGGCGATCCTGAAAGGTGCAAGCATTGATAAATCAAAAGACGATGATTTTGAAATGGATTTGTCTTAGGCAGGTGCAAAACCATGACTACGAAACAACTCTTAAAACAAATCGTCGCTGACCCTATCTTATGGATTGAAACCTTTGTGCGTATCGTTGATAAGCGCGGCAAACTTGTTTCTTTCAAGCTGAATCCGCAACAACGGTACATTTTGAGGAATAAAGCAAAATTCAATATTTGTTTGAAATCGCGGCAGTTAGGTATTACTTCCGTTGCGCTTGCCTACTCTTTGTATTTGGCTATAACCCGGCCTTATTCAACGTGCATGATAATGTCCTACTCTCTGGATTCTGCAAATAACATTTTTGAGAAGTTAAAGCAGATGTATAACGATCTGCCGGATTGTGTCAGGACAGAGGCAATAGCAAACAACAGAAAAGAAGTCAAACTTGTCAACGGCAGTAGAATCATAGTCTGCACTTGCGGCAGTAAAGACAATGCCCGTGGCTCTACGCTGAACTTTGTCCATCTTTCGGAAGTTGCTTTTATGAACGAGAATTTAGATAAGCAGCTTACGGCAATCGAACAAGCTCTTGTCCCCGAAGGCAATATGATTTTGGAGTCAACGGCAAACGGATTAAACCGCTTTTCGGAACTCTGGAACAAAACTGTTTCCGGCGAGGCTCCAATGTGGAAGCCCTTTTTCTTTAGTTGGGTACAGGACAAAAAGATGTTTGCGCAAGAATATAGAGAGTATTCAGAACGCTATAAGACTATCCACGGTGATTATCTGAACGAGGCCAATCTTGATGAAAAGGAAATCGGATTAAGGCAAAAAGGCGCGTCAATGGAACAACTCATGTGGCGCAGAATGAAAATCTCTAATAGTTCAGAACAAGCCTTTGCACAAGAGTTTCCTTCAAATCCAATCGAGGCTTTTATCTCTACTGGCTCAAATATTTTCAGCGCGGAGATCGTGCAATCGCGGTTGAATAGTCTGTACAAGACAAAGCAGCTTGTCCTTCCTCCTACTGGAATTAACCCCACAATCCGCAAATTCAGCAAGTATTTGAAAATCTGGAAACTGCCGGTCAAAGGGCAACGGTACTATATCGGTGTTGATACTGGCGAGGGATTAGGCGGCGGCAATGACTACTCCGTTATTTCCATCGTAGATAAGGACGGTTTTCAATGTGCGGAATGGAGATCAAACACAGTCAAACCATACGAATTTACTGAGGTCGTTTTTCAGATTGCAAGTTGGTACAATCGCGGTCTGCTTGTCATCGAAAAAGCCTCTGCCGGTCATACCGTGCTTGACCGATTGAAGAACGATTATCATTATATCAACCTTTACAAATATAAGGCATACGACCAAAAGACGGGCAAAGGCAGAAGGCAAGTTGGCTTTAATACCGATGCAAAAAGCAAGCCCTTAATGATTGCCGATATGCAGGAAATCTTTGAGACAGGGCAATGCCTTGTCAACTCTCTTGACCTCCTGCAAGAAATGAAGCTGTTTCAGCTTGTGGGTGATAAGATGCAAGCAGTCAGCGGACATGATGATACAGTTATGGCCTTTGCTATGGCTCTGCAAGGGCTGAAATCGAACCAGTATTACTTCCCCATTGGGAAATAGTGCTGGCATGTTTATTATCGAAAGGAAAATTAGATGATTATACTCAATAAGAAAACAAGATCAGAAAACTATAACTCAGAACCAGGGCTATCTTTTTTCAAAGAGCAGATCGGTTCTGCGGAACATACTTATAGACAAGGCAAGGTGCGCACAATCCATCAACATCTTTTGCGCAATCACGAAGTAAAGAACCGTGCTGCGAACACCTACACTTTTAAGGGCAAGACGTTTACCCCATCTGCAATTATCCTTCAGGGTATCAAGAGCGTTATCAATTTCCATACGGCCTATCTTGTCGGCAACCCTGTTACGATCACGGGAACCCCGGAAGGCGTTGACATTATGAACGCAATCTATAAGCAAGGCATTTATCAGAAAATCGACTGGCAAATCCTAAATGATATTATGACGTATGGCAATGCCTTTGAGTATGTATATCTGGACGAAAACCGGAAGATCAAATCAAAGGTTATCCGCAATCAGGACGCATACCCCATTTACGATGATAATTTGAATTATCGCTATTTCGTGGAATATTGGAAGAACAGGGATAGCAGCCAAGAACACTTTATCATCTACTATCCGACGCACGTTGATACCTATGTGAATAATCGGCTGATTGAAAGCAAAACCAACTATACCGGCCTTCCTATCCATTATACCACAATGGACAAGGCTGACTTTGACCAATTTGGGGATAGTATGATTCTTGACCTTATCCCTATCCAAGATAAGATCGAAGGGCTTTTGTCTAAGCTGGACGATGCTATTACTACCTTATCCCTGAACCCTGTGGGCGTTGTGATCGGCGCAAAGATCACAGAAGTGGATATGGTCGATAGCAATGTGGCCGGTGCTGTTCTGAATCTGGAAGAAGGCGCAGATTACAAGTACGCCTCTGCGGAAATGGACTACAAGAATATCAAGTATGAACTTGACCAACTTTATCAACAATTCAACCTTGTTGCTGGTATTCCATCCTCTATCTTAGGACAGAACAACATTGCAAACGTATCTGAGAACTCAATGAGCATGGTTTACCAACTGACAGAGAACAGAGGAAGACAAAATGTTAATTCGCTGTTGGATGGCTTTAAGGTCAGATGGAACTACATGAGAAAACTGCTGGCATTAATTAATAATCCCATTTCTGAAAATGATTTTGACAGTCTGAATGTCAGCTTCAATATCAGCAAGCCGATTGATACCAAGCAGAATATGGAGAACATGAAAACGCAGTATGATATGGGCGCTCTGTCCAAACGGACGATCATCGAACTATCCCCATATACTACTGATTCGGCGCAGGAATTAAGACGGTTAGAATCGGAGGGAAAAGCTATTGGAACAGATGACAGGTAGTATCAACGAGTTTGTTAAAAAGTTAGAAGTCAGAATAGATAATGCAAAGAATGGTGCAAGCATTATTAGATATACCAATGACAAACCCCCAGCTACAGCAACGACAATCGCAAGTATGACTGACGAAGAATTAGCAGAATTGGTTAGAAAATCACGAAGTATAAGATTGCCAAGATTTCTAAATGATGGTGAAAACATAACACAAAGATTTGTTTATACAGCACGTTTGAATAGTAAACCTATAGTTTTACATAAGGAACAGTTCCAGCAATTCTTACATGACAACAATATTCCAAAGAAACAAATAATGACACGGCGTTTAAGGCCGTCCACAATCTCTTCAAAAGAGATTGCGGATATGTTCAAGTACAATGATTATAATTATATTGGCGGCAAAAAGGGTGGAACTGGTATTGGATGTGGGGCGTACTTTGCGATGAATGGTGGAGCTGATTCTATTTACGGTCAATGGTTTTGCTTTCGTTCAAAATATAACGGAAAATATAATATCCATATTCCTGGAAATAGAGTTGGTTCCTTTCTAAAGGATCGAGGCATTAAAGTAAATAAGTATGACCCCGGTGCAACAATTATCGCCGCGTATAATCCGTCAAAAGCAAGAATAATTGGTTATAAGGAATTGTGTGAAAAAGCAATAGAATTTGAGAAAAGTCATCCATTGTTTGCAAAAGAGATAGGGCCAATGCATGGCTTTTTTCTTTCCCCACAAGATGATAATATTTCCATATATGCTTTGGCAATGGGGTATAATGCAATTCAAAACTCATATAAACCGTATGAATATCAAATAATTGATCGAAGTGCTGTTGTCTGCCAAGTGGAGGAGGAACTATGAGTTTTAGTTTTAGACAAAGTGGTTTTCAGTTTTCGGCAAAAATGCTCTCTTGTATGCCTGACAAATATCTTGCACACATGGTTGATATATCGCGTTTCTTTGATATGCCAGATTATCTTGATGATGCTCAAGATATAACACAAAAATTTGTTCACATGATGCATCTGAACACTAAACCAACTGTTTTAGATCAGCAACAATTTGATTTGTTTTTACAGGAGAACGGTATTCCACGCAATCAAATCATGGCGCGAAGTGTGCATGACAGTTTTGAGCCTCCGCGAACAGCACAACAGATAGTGGATATGTTCAAGTACGATGAATTTAATTATATTGGTGGCAAATTCGGTGGTGCTGTAATCGGATCTGGATCATACTTTGCAATGAACGGTGGTCATCCAACGAAATATGGAGATAAGCCAGGTTGTGACAGTGCAACTATAATCGCAGTCTATAATCCTGCTACTGCAAGAGTGATTGACTACTACGAACTAAGGCGAAAAATGAAATCGTTCAGTATCAGTCACCCTGAATTTGTATCAAGAATCGGAAAATTTAATACAGACAAAGAAACTAATAATGCTTCGATCTATGCGCTGGTTATGGGCTACAATGCTATTTCACGGCACGATAATACAAGGTGGAATGATACGAATCTAATCATAGATCGTAGTGCGCTTGTTGTTCTAAAGTAGGTAAAAAATGAATTTGAGGCTAAGTAATTATGATTTGGGCTGGATTTCTGATACTATTGAAAAGCCGAATGCAAAAGATGCAGTTAATGATTTTCAATCATATATGTCTAAAATGAGAGCCTATGTCAATAGTATTATAAAAAAAGGGAATTTAAGCCCTCTGGAATAATACTAACTGTAGATGAACTAAATTCATTTTCGGATGATGATTTGTCTATAGTTGCATCTCTTTCCGAACAAATTGATTTGCCTAAGATACTAAAAAATGGAGATTCTTTCAATAATCCCGTTCAATCGTTTGTTTATATCTTGGGAATCAATAGCAAACCAATAGTATTAAAATATGAACAGTTTTTAGAGTACATGAGAAAGAACAATATCTCATTAGAGAATATTATTTCCAGAAGTATAATGTCTAATAGTCTTTTGACAGCTAAAGAGATATGTGATCAATTTATGTTTGGGGAATACAATTTTATCGCTGGTAGGTACTTCGGGTGTCAATGTGGCTTAGGCGCATATTTTCGTGAAAATGGAGGAAATCCTACCGGCTATGATCGACTATCTGTGTATTCGCAAAAAGCATTTAAGATGCATGATAATCTATCAAGCTGCTGTTCAAAAGCAAGCCACACCATGATAGGTTGTCTTAATCCTTTAACAGCAAGAATTGTTGATTACAATGCGTTAGTCGAGGAATCAAAGTTTTTTTGCAAAACCCACGGAAAACTTCATAGTGTTATTGGCAATTGTAAACCTTCTAATGCGTCTATTTATGCTTTAGCAATGGGATACAATGTAATACAGGATTCTGAAAGACCGAAGGATTTTGTAATTATTGATAGAAGTGCGGTTGTATTGTTCGAAGAAACAATAGAATCGTCTCCAATATGATATTTTCGAATTGGCTTGAAATAATACCCCTTCTATGGTAAAATGATTGTGCCAAACATCTTTACATATTTTACGCCTGTCAGCTTATGTGTAATAAAAACGCATAGGCTCTACTTGCTATGCTGATGGGCGTGGTAGGGATGTTTGGCGACGAGACGAGCCGTTGTGTTTTTTGGTGTACGGCTTCGGTCGTACACCTTTTTTGCTTTGTATGGAGGTATTCAAAATGCAGAGAAAAATCATCCCCTTATTGCTGCTTATCGTACTGATGTTTTGTTCCTGCCAAGCTGCGCAATCTGATAAGCAAAGCGAGACTACAACGCCTGTATCTATTGTGGCAACAACTGAGGGAACGGAACCAACGGAAACGACGGAACCCATGTCAACAGAAGAAATGTATGCCATTGCTACACAACTTTTTCAAGATCAGGATTACGAGGCCGCAAAACCCCTTTTTGAAGAATTGGGCGACTATGAAAATAGTGAAGATTTTCTGTGGGCGACAAATTTTGCACTTGACCATTTTGGATTTTACACCTTCTACAATGATAGAAACAAGTTTATTTTTGAAATCGGAACAGTTGTAACGGTAATGGACGTTTCCAACAATTACAAAACAACGGTTTTTAAAAACACTTTTATTGACCAAAGCAACGGCGAGAAAAGGATGGTAGCAGACGGAGATTTCGGAACGTATGCTTTTGTAGATCGGGCTGGTACAGTTGAGTTCTTTGCGTATGGCAGCACACCGACAAGCAGAACAACAGCGGAGAAGTATGAACCCCTATATAGGCAGTCAGAAGATTTCTCCTTCCCGACAGAGCCAAGAATCGGTATGACGAAGGATGAAGTGCGAAACTCTACTTGGGGCGAACCTAATAAGGTTAATACAACGATAACAGAAACGGTAGTTTACGAACAATGGTGCTATTCAAATTCGAGATATGTTTATTTCGAAAACGGGAAAGTTACTTCGATTCAGAAATAAAACGGAACCCCATATCGGGGAAAGATGCTGCTTTACTGGACACAGAGATATTTCAGACGAGAACCAGGGTGAATTAATCCAACGTCTGAAGGAAAATGTTTTGAACCTCTATCAAAAAGGCGTGAACACATTTTATGCCGGTGGCGCGTTAGGTTTTGATACCCTTGCGGCTGAATGTGTAATTGAGGTTAGAAAAACCAACAGAGACATTCGGCTTGTGATTGTTGTGCCTTGCAGAGATCAGGCCGCAAGATGGAGCAGTACAGATAGAGAACGATATAACACAATTCTCGGACTTGCGGATGATGTTATTTTCCTTGCAGATCGGTATTACAATGGGTGTATGCAAGCGCGGAACCGGTACATGGTCGATCATTCCCATTTTTGTATTTGCTATTTGACAAAACCATCTGGAGGAACTTATTATACTGTCAGTTATGTAGAAGAAAAAGAATTAGAAATATATAATCTTGGGCGGCATAAACCATAGATAGAATTTCGCCGCATAATACGATTGTTTATGACGAACAAGGATAAGCGATAGCGCGTCAGTATTATAATGTCTTGACAGACAGTCTTTTTATCCTATCGCTTCGATAGTACAGTTATCCCCTTTTCATAGTTAAAGCGATACGATAAAAAATCAAGTCAAAAATACAATGATACCCCTTTTTTCTAATAAGTATTTATTAAGAAAATGGGGTATTATCATTATTGCTCTGAAATCATGCTTTTCCCTTTGGATTATGGGTTTTGTTGCGGGTAAAGACTCAAATGTTCGGTGTGATAGCATAATGGTGTGAAATACAAGGGACTAAATCACTATTTTAAGATACTTTCCCTATTATAAAAAGTAGACCTTTTCCAGAAACTACCCCATTTTTTCAACATTTCAATGAGAAACCATGACAGAAATTTTTTTGATGTTCCGCAAATCATCCCCTTCTGCGTTGGTTTTCAGAAAATTCAGGCAATAGGATTTTCCAAAACAATATCCCCATTTTCAGGGCATAGATGCTTTTCAAATCTACCGAAATTTTTTTATCCCCATTTTGCGATCATTGAAGAAAACCAAGTAAAACGGAAAAATCTTGACTTGGAAACCATAATCAGATCTGAGCAGAAGAAAAGCAAGCCGATTTTTGGTCGGCCTGCTTTCTTCTTTTCCTCTATGGTTTTTTACATTGTGATTTCGGAAACTGTGATGTTCCGTGTTGGATAATCTGTGCTGTATAGGTTGAACTCTGCAAGTGCTTCCTTTTCGGTATAGGTGTATGTCTGATACTGATACCAATATGGGCTTGTTCCGGCCTGGTACTTGATTAAATAGTGCTTCATCGTTTGCCCTCCCTATCAGAAGAATGTGAGCGTATCAACGGCATTGATTTTCTCTTGCTTGGATGAATGAATGTAGTATCTTGTCGTTAGCTCCGTGCTGCTGTGTCCGGCAATGGCTGAGATGGTTTTTAGATCAATAGCGGGATTTTTAGCCAGTGTAGTAAAGCATTGATGGCGCAGAAGATGGGGATAAACCGTTCTCCCGATGGCTTGTTCTCCAAGTTTGGCGCAAATCTTATAGACTGCGTTTCGGGTTATTGCTCCACGCTGACCAATAAAAACATGATTGCTTTCTGCGTCTGCTGGCCTTGCGTGGTCAATGTAATTCTGAAGGGCTTGTCTGGCGTCTTTGTTGAGCGGGATTTCTCTGTGCTTGTTGCCTTTACCGCTGCGAATGATTACGCTGCCTTTTCTCTCTGTAATATCCAGGTCGGACAATTCCAGATTGCAAAGCTCCGATGCTCTGATGCCGGTATTCAAAATAAGCTGAACGATTGCAATATTGAGCAGATTTCCCGTGTTCATCGTATAGCGCAGATACCTATAAAGATCGTTCTTCTCTAATACTTCTACATCTGGCTCAACGTCGCCTTTCTTCTGCTGAACCTTGATAGCCTGCATTGTGCCGGATTGGGCGAGATAATCAGCGAATTTCTGAACGGCTGTTAGCTTTGCTTTGATGCTATTAAGAGATTGCTTTTTTTGATCGGACAGATAGCGCGTATAGGCTGCAATATCCATCGTGGTTATTTTGCCGTCAAACTCTGAGCCGATAACAGATTCCAGCCAATTACAAAACAGATCGGCATTCCTGGCATAGTTGGCTATAGTGTTCTGGCTTTTGCCGTTCTCCGTCAGGCTGGCGGCGAACTTTTCAACATAGGGATTCATGGTAATACCTCCTTGACATAGTATGATTTCGGGGAACAATAGAACGCTATCAAATTCTATTAGTATATTATCACATACTTTTCAAAATGTCAAGTGGCAACATAATATTAAATATGTTTCCAGATTGGTCGATTTGTGCGGCGTGATCGGCCTGTTATGGGCTGATTATCTCTATAAAAACTGGAAACATAATTAAAAGAGCCTTGCGACTGTGCAAGACTCTTTCTCTTTTATTCTGCTTTCTGTGTTTCCTGGTTTACTTCCAATTCCATTATATCACCCGGCTGCACGTTCAAAGCAATACAAATTCTTTCTATTATGTCGGTTTTGATCGTGTCGCCTTTGGTGAGCTTTGCCAATGTCGGCGCGGATATTCCGGCCTTTTCTAATAGGTCTGTTTTCTTCATCTGGCGGCGTTGGAGAAGATCGAACAATTTATAATATCTGATTGCCATTTCATTATCTCCCTTCCGTTTCTGGTTTGGCTTTAGTATATCACTAATGTTTCTAATCGTCAAGAAAAAAATATAAGCGTTTGCTAAAATTTTTTCGCAAAAGCTATTGACAAAAATATAAACGTGTGCTAATATAAGTTCAGCGGAAACGAAAATAAATAAACAAACGCTAACAACGAAAGGAGATATTAAAATGCTGCGTATCTATTTAACTAATCTTGGAAAGTACAACGAAGGGTATCTGATCGGAGAATGGGTAAATCTTCCGGTTGACGCTGACGAGCTGGAGGAAGTCAAAGCAAGAATCGGTATCAATGCAGAGTATGAAGAAATGTTTATCACCGATTGGGAATCCGATGTTGACGGCGTAAGCGTCGGAGAGTATGACAACATCGACGAACTGAACGAGCTTGCAGAAGAACTTGACAAGCTGGACGAATACGGATTAGAGATTGTCGCGGCGTTTCTTTCCGAAGGTTACGATCTGGAGGAGGCGTTGGAGCGCCGGGAGGATGTGTTGTTCTTCTCCGATTGCTACGATATGGAGGCCGTTGCAAGAGTCTATTGTGAAGAAACTGGACTCCTTGACTCCATCCCTGAAAATCTGCGTGATTATTTCGATTTTGCGGCATTTGGTCGTGATATGAGCTTCGAAGGACATTTCGTGTTTACAAGCGCGGGAAACTGCGTTGAAATACTCTGAAAACTGAAAGGAGAAACGACAATGAATCCGAAAACGTACATCATCATTCACATTCTGGAAGGCAATCTCAATAATCTTTTCTGGCACTTGAAAAAGAAACTCCCCGTTATTTACGGCGGGCATTGGGAAAAAAATCTTGCTCTTTTCGTTCCGGCTGGTGGTGCGGGCTACTCATTCGACCAACTAAAGCAAGCAATAACAGAGGCCGTACAACTTGCGGAGGTTTGCATTTGCGATCTGTATGACGATGGGGAAGTTGTGTTTTATGAGCTGAACGAGAGACAGAGCGCGTAAACATCATCAATAACGATCAATCAAAAGTCAGGCGTTGCGGCGTCTGGCTTTTGTTTTTGCTGTGCTGCGTTGTGCGTGGGGCGTTGCAAGCGTAATATAGAACAGTGTGACAGAGGAACAAGCAATAAAATATTGCTTTTATTGACCATGCAGAACAGGCCGAAAGATGTTGTAAAAGCTGCCGGAATGCTCCGATACTTGGGGAACAATGATTAAACTGTGGCGGCGCTTCTGACGCCTGAGACGATCAAATAATAAATTGCTATGGCTTGCACGGTGTAATAAAATCGCGTTGGATATTGCAAGCAATAGCATACCGATAAAGCATAAAAGAACGAAAAAACAAGCAGAAAACAACGGGAAAACGATCTAATAACCGTTTGCGGGTATGCTCTGAAAGGCGTTAAAATGGCCTGTGGCGCGTCCAGGCACGGCGAGTATCAGAACACTATTCTATTATTCGTGCCGTGTGCGGCGTCCTGGCGGCTCTGAATGACCCCCATTTTTGGATTTCGCCCCGGATGAAGCCCGTTTTTTCTACACAAAAAAAATTAGGAGGACTTATGACCAATTTAGAAAGACTTAAAATCGAACTGTCTGAAAAGGACTACTTTTCTTCTCCCGAAAAGACGCAAGAGGTCTATTGCGCCGTTTTGGAGGAAAACAATCTTGACCCGTTTGAAACCTACGAAAAGGCCAACGATCAAGTAAATCTGCTGGAAAGCGTTTACTCTATCCTTCAGATGTTGGCTAACAATTTGGAGATGTACATTAAAGTTGAAACCGAATTTGCTACCACGTCAGCGGCCTATCAATATCTGCAAAAGCGGCTGAACGATCTTCGCGCAGAGATTAACCGTGTCAAGATGGATAGCCATTATGAAGATGAAGCTGGCAATGTCAGCGGTATTACATCTTATTTATTCTTCAACGGAAGGACTGACCGCAAATGAATGTGTTGAACGATGTGTTTAATCGTGCAATGGCGCGAGAACATAAGACTGTGACCGTCAGAACAAGCGGCGAAGAATTTAATGCGTTCTTCCGCAAGAATGCAGATACTACAACGCGAAAAGATACTATGGTTATGTTTTATGGCATTGATGCGCCTGTTTCCGTTGGTTCTTTGCTCTGCTTTGGCGGCAATACTTATCTTGTGCTGAACAAAGAGACTGCTGAAAACACAGTCTATTACAAGTCAGCGATTATCCGTACCAATGGCGCTATAACCACGCACAATCTTAGCGTGATTGATCTGCCGTTCTACGGCGCAGATGTGAACAATGACAATACCACGGGCAATACCCACCTAACTATCATTGATGGCAATGTTGACGTTATGACAGAGGATAATGCGGACTCTCGCAACCTTCAGATTGGCGACAAGCTGAACGAATGGGGTAGAACATGGAGCATTAGCAATCTGTTCTATGTGGACGGTATTTGTCATGTGGTTTTGGAAGTAGAACAAGACGAAACACCGATTTATAACTATCGGCTGGAACTCTCCAACCTGAACAGTTACAACGTCCAGCCAGAAGATACAGATACATTGACCGTAACTGCTTACATTAACAATGTGCGAGTTGACGATGCTGCCATTACCTTTAGTTCATCCAATAATGATGTCGCTACAATCTCCGCTGAAGGCGAAATTGTCTATTTGGCTGATGGCTCAGTTATCTTTACTGCAACATGGGGCGATTATGCAACGGCTGAAACTGCAAGTGTTACTGTGGTAACTGCGCCGGTTGATGATGGCGTGGCTATCTATGTTGACCCGCTGGAGGCTATCTGCTACGATTTCCCGGAAACATTACGCTATTATGCTACCCGTGGCGGCGTTAGGGATGATAGCATTCCCGTATTATTCAGAATTGAAAACCTGAGTAATCCCGCTCCGGCTTATCAAAAGCGTATCACGATTACCGATAATGGCGATCATACGATAGAGCTTGCTGTTAATGGCTCTGTCATGTATCAAAAGAGCTTTGACCTGGTTGCCTATGTTGACGGTGAGGACGCGGAAAACCGGCAGCGGATTAAGATTGATTCGCTGTTCTGATCGGAGGCCGCATGACAACATTTATTGAGGGTACTTACTTACTGGCAAAGGATATTTCGGATTTTGCCGAATACCAAAATGCGCACAAAAAAGCAGTCGAAGAAACAGTTGACCTTGCAAATGAGCATGAGATTGATGTTCAATTTGCGGAGAAAGATAACTGCTTTATTGTTGACTATGAGATTGTGCGAGAGAATTACACGGCCTGTAAAAACATCTTGACGGACTTACAATCTGTTCTCCGCGCTGGATGGGGAAAGATTGAAAACCTTTATCAATCTTCGGGAGATTATATTCCTCCCCGTTCATAATTCGTTTACAAATGCCTCCTTGACAGAAATCGGGCAGCATGATATTATAATATCAACCTATAAAGAGTGCGTGAGGGACAAGCCCGTTGACCGCACACCAACCTACCAAATGGCAAGGTGGTAATGCTTGGACGATGGGTGCAATAAATAGCAAGCATCCATCTGAGACGATGGGTGCATTTTTCATGCCTCTTTATGGGAAATACACCATAAGGAGGCATATTTTTATGTCCGGAACGATCAAAGAATTAGCAGAATTGGAAGGCCGCGTGTACGTCCATCTTGCCAACAACAAAGTTGGTAATGACTTCCTGCGGCAAGCAGAGGCCGAAGGCTTTACCTTTGGCGACGGCGTTAAACCCACGGAAAGAGACTATGCGGAGGTAATGGCGATCAACCATGACGGCACAATTAACTATGTTGGCGCTATTGGAATGATGGCCTATGGCTCCGGCACAAAGATGATCGGCAATAAGCAGCTTATCAGGATCGAGTTTGACAAGTGGAATGAATAATACCAGTTCATTTTAAGATGCCAATTCCCGCACAATAGAAAAAGCCTTTGCCGCACAATGGTTTTGAGGCATTGCGGGAAAAGGCTCAAAAATTTAAGTATGGTAGGATATAGAATCAATCGTTTTCGTCCGGCTCAAATTCAAGCAGATCTCCGGGCTGACAATCAAGGTAGACACAGAGCTTGTTAATCGTCTCTGTAGTTACAGTTTCATTCTTGCGGAGTTTATTCAACGTCGCCGGTGAGAGGATTTCGAGCAAGTCTTTCCTCTTTTTGTGGACGCGGTTCAATTTATCCCAAAGGCGATAATAGGTAATCATCTGTTTTGCCTCCGATACTGTATTTTTTATATCTTATCATCTCTCAATCGGATAGTCAAGTAAAACAACTGTATGTGAAAGTGTATCTAAATAATCTGAACAATAAAGAGGGAGAAAAGCAATGAATTATATTCCTGCAAAAAAGACGTTTGGTGAATGGGTTGATCGTCACAGGGCAGACGAAAACATTACCGATTGTGTTGATTGTATTGTTGACGGGAAAAAGGGTTGTATCTCTATCCTAAAAGCTGGCCTTTACTCAACAATTAAGGCGACATTATTTGTTGACGGGTTAGAGATTCCGATGTTTTATCCGGCAAATCCAAACTTGCCGTTTGTAATGGCAAAGCTGATCTGCAACGGTGGTTATCCAGAGCAGTAATAGGAATTGAGAATAAAGCTGACGAATAATAGATGGAATTAGGACAGGAATTAGAGTAAGTGCGGTAAGGATAAACGGGCAACTCAATACTGTGTACTTTCCGTCGTGGAAGTACACAGTTTTTTGTCCACAGCTCAATTTTGAGAGCAGCTTTTGAAAATGCAGCACTAACTACTCAGAAATTTGGCGCTACCTACTGTTCTGAGAAAAACACAAAATATCCTAATATGGAGGATAAGGGATAGAGCCGTTTTCATATGTGAAGTGACCATTTTTAAAATGATCGGTTTTCCCGCATTCTGAAAGCCTTGTATTTCCAATGGTTTTTCAGCTTCGGTAAACATTCTCAAAAATTATTATTATGGAAGGAATTATAAATGTCCCACCAGTTCATTTTGAGATAAGTGTTTTTTTGTAGCCCGTAAAGCCTTGTAGCAACTATGTTTTTTGCGTTTCGGAGAAATTTGCAAAAAATATAACATGAAGGAGAAAGCATTTATTGAAGTGTGGACAGCACAATTTTAAGATAGGTGTTTTATTACCGCCTGTAAAGTCTTGCGGCAACTACGATTTTTGCACGTTGGTAAAAAACTCAAAAATACTAAAGTGAATGAAATAAACTTGCAAAGACTGTAACGAAGCGTTTTTTGAGAGAACCGAAAAACGAAGGCCGAAAAGCCCTTGCTATACAAGGACTTCTGAGCATCATTTTTTTCTCCAAAAAACTAAAATGAATGGTATTGGGTGGACTGCTGTTATAGTCGCTATACTTTTACGATGGCAATTTTGAGACAATCTAAAAGTGACCTCCGAAATCCTCTTGTTTTACAAGGGATTTTAAGCATCGTCAATAATCTTCAAAGATACTAAAGTGATGGGAACATGATGTTCTCTAAAAAAATTTACCGTACAGATGTATAGGGCTATACTTCTGTGACTATTAGAAAGGACTGATTAAAAATGTTAGAACAAAGAGTAAAAAGGTTTTTGTTGGAGTTTGGTGTTCCGGTGACTGAGTTCTGCCGCCGAATTGATCTGTCAACCTCCTGCTACTATGAGTGGCGGCGTGGTGATCTAAAACTAAGCGATACGACGCTAAAAAGGATTGAAAACTATCTGACAAAATACGGATTCTAAGATTGGAGAGAAGAAAATGCTGATAATTAAAAATGGGATGTATGACGTTTGCAAGCTGGAAATCAAAAATTTTTGCTTTACTCCCGAAGGGCGCATTGAGTACCGGATTGACGGCAGCGGACTCAACAAGCGCATTAGGCCAACTGCCGCCTGTGAGTGCGTGATCGTGATTGACAACGATCAACCGATTTTGGTTGTCAGAGCTGAAGGTTGTAATAGCCGGTATCATGTCTATCTGACGCCTGCCGAGCGCAAAGATATAGTTGAGATTGGCAACTATCTATACTCTGAAACAAAACGGTTGCTGGAAACCGAAATCAAAAAGATTCGAAATTTAACCACACTTACTAACTATTAAGAACTAACTTTATGATTTTATAGAAAGGAATTGAAAAATGAAATTAACAGAAAAACAGAAGGTCGCGAAAAGATTAAAGCGTGCATCACAACAAAAGGTTATTGATAGAGTATTTAACTTACCTGATGAAGAATGGGCAGAAATTGAAGGCTTTATGTGGTACAAGGTATCGAACATGGGGCGCGTCCAATGTATCAGATATGAGACGCCACATGGGTATCACGAGGAAAGAATCTTGAAACAAAACAAGGACAAGAAGGGTTATTTGCGCGTTGATCTTTATTCCAACGGCAAGAAATATAGCAAGCGCGTTAATCGTTTGGTCGCAACGGCATTTGTCCCGAACCCTGACCCCGAACATTTTACCGAGGCCAATCATCTGTCAGAGGATAAAACCGATAATCGAGCGGTTAATCTGAAATGGGCGTCGCCTAAAATCAACTCTAATTGGGGAACGCGGAATGATCGGATTTCAGATGCGCATAAAGGCAAGGTGTTTTCGGAGGAAACGAAAGCTAAGTTGTCTGCGGCAATGGGAAAAGCGGTTATTTGTGATGGAAAGTATTATTCCAGCATTTCAAGATGTGCCGCCTTTTATTGTATTCCCGCTGGTACATTGTCGGCCTATGTGAATGGCAAAACTAAGAATGATCGTTTTGAAGAATTGGGATTAAGATTTGCTGATACAGAAGAAAGGAAACAGTAAAATGATTAGAGTTGAAACATTTAAAAAAGCGAAAGAAGAACTATATGGATTTCGCAAGTTTGAAGAAAAGCAGGAGGCTTTCTTCAATTTTGCACTAAAGACGATCAACGAAAATCGGGAAACCGATACTGTCACAGTATTCCCGGCACGTTGCGGACTTGGAAAGTCAACCTTCCTCCGTATTTTAGTTAAGGCTTGGCTGATCGACAATCCAGGACGCGGATTGATTATCGTCACAGATAATCTTGACCGTCTGAAGGAATATCGAAACCTAAACGACGAAAACAAGCAGCTTGACAAAAACAAGCAAGTGAAATACCCGGTTGCTTATCTTGATAGTGAGAACTATGCAACTGTAATCAAAACTCAAAACCAATGCCCGATTTTGCTGATCTCTACACAAAGATATTTCCAGATGGACACTATTGCCCCGTTTTTATCTTACTTCGAAGGCGGCAAAGAGTATCGGCGTGATACCGTGATTTTTGACGAAGCGCCTTATTTCTACGAAAATGGCGAAGTTGGGATTGACGAATTGGATTATCTTAATTCCGCGCTGAACGGTGGTATTACTGATCTTTCTGACCATGAAGATAAGGCATGGCTTGTAGAGCAATATTCGCAATTCCGGGAAAAGATGATCGAGCTGCTGAACAGTTTGGAGCAGAAGCGGAACAGAACCACATACTTGTATTATCAGCCGTGTAAGACTTCCATTACAGACGATGATCGGAGATTGTACGCGATTCTTGATAAAAGCGACGTCTATACGAAGTACAGGCGAAGCGCAGAAATCATTAAGAATATTCAGCAATTACTTCTTGGTGGTGGATTCTTTACATCGTTCAAATTAAGTGATAATAACAACTACAAAAAGTGCTTCCTTGTCCGTCGCTCATTTGTTTCTAAGTTCTATCTTGACCGTGACATTAAGACTTTTATCTTTGATGCGACGGCGGCGCAATCAGAAAACTATTACATTGATGCGGATTGGCTTGATGAATTGGACTGTGATAGTTTTTGCGTCCCGCTTGACTATATGACTGTTCATGTTGTCGATGTTAATACGTCCAGGAATGCGCTGCTTACAAGAGGAAACCGCGAGGCAGCACTTGACGCAATCCGGGATTATATTGCCTCTATCGGCGCTTCTGAGGATGATACTTTGTTTGTGACATACAAGGCGCTGCTTGATGCAGGCGCTTTTGATGAAATTGGATTTACAGCAGACAATTCCCGCTACTTTGGCAATGTTAAGGGTTTTAATCAGGACAGAGATAAACACACCTATATCCAAGTTGGGCTTAACCGGCAGACTGATATTAACTATGTGTTCAATCTCTTTGAAAACGAACCAACCATTGGCGAAGAAATAAAGCGAGAAACCAATGTACAGAAAAACATTGCCGCTATGGATTCCCTGCTTTCCAGCGATCTTGTGAACAGTTATATGTGCGCAGAGGTTATTGCTGATTTCATACAAAACCTATTCCGCATTAAAGCAAGGGAAATCAACAATCGAGATAAGATTGAGGTTTATTTGTTTTGCAAAAACACAGAAAACATTATGATGGAATTGCAATATGCGCTTGGACGGCATAGAGCCAAGATTGAAGTTGTTGAGCTTACTGCAATGCAAGATGATAAAATCATTCGGCGTAAGGGTAATAGCAGAGCCAAGCGGATTGTTGAATGGCTGACCATGCAGCATAGCGGACAGTTTGAGATTTCAGATCTGTTAAATGATCTGGAAATGACTCAATCTGATTTTGACCGGGCCAAAAAGGGAAATCGTCAGTTGCGAGAACATTTCCAGCGGATGAAAGTGCCAGGAACCAAAAGTACCTATCGCATTGGGAATTGATTGCATGAAAAAAGAAAAAGAAGATGAACGACATTATATCATTACGCGGATAAGGGGCAATCACGATTGTGTATTGAATGATTACCCTCCCGCGTTGAGGGAAAATGCAATCAGGAAGTTTGAATGGTTAGGGCGGCATAATCGGGTTGGGCTGATTTGCTTGTACCGTGGATTTCGTGAGGCTGACGGAAGTTTCAACCATAAAAAGGCTGAGAATATCGTGAATTACATTCCTGATTTGGTGAGACAAGGTTATCCGTTAAGATATTATTGAGTTATGGATTTGATGAAGGAAAGATGATGTAGGATGAAAAGAAGAATTAAGCAATATAGGATATACAAAATATCAACTGACAGACTTGTTAAACATGAGGGAAAGATACCAAAGATTGTACCTATTACACTAACTGAGCGGGAGGCGCTTGAAAGGCAGGAGCTTGTAGCAATCCAGTCTAATCAACTGACCAACAAGATTTTTAATCTTCTCAATCTGCAACAAGAATCAAGCGTCGAATTGCTTGATAAGATTGTCAATGTTGTTGTTCCTACAGACGCAAAAAAGCAGGGCGAAAAAGACTATGCGACGATTGCCAAAAATGGTTTTGAATTAAATGGCAAGAAATATGTGCGTCTTTTCTCCGGCTCTGGACAAATCCGAAGGAACACAGTTACCTTTATTCGTCAAGATTTGTATGCGCCGATTTATAGCAGTCTGCTATGTGGCCTGACAGATGATGATTTTGGCAAAGAGTTTAATGCCGCAAAGTTTAACGCTTACTGCGGATTGAATATGTCCGGCTGTTATTTGTTGCCAGGACAACTATCTCCTAACGTCTGTGTGGTTGACGATTTCGAGCAAATTAGGCCACATTCTACGGTAAACCATGTAACAGAACGACAAGTGCAGTATATTACCCTTCCTGACGAAGATTATATTTTGGAGGAAGGACAGACGGACTATCTGATCGAAAATGGCAAGGCAATCCGCATTAGTGACGGCGTATCTTTTACTATCCGAAAAGGCGTTAAAAAGCAAATCCAAACTGCACTGTATGATGAAATTGAGGATTCCCCGGCGCTGAACTCATTTGACGGACAAGGGCTAATGTCGCCGGTATGGGCTGAACGTGTAGCGCAAAACTTAGGGCTTGACTATACGCCTGCGGCACTGATAATCCGCGCTCCGTGGGTAAAGGGCTTGCTTGCCAATATACCCTTCCATGAATGGTTTTATGAACGCGGTATCTATGAGATACAAGATAGCTTTGGTAAGATACATAGTATAGATGATATAGACGTGATTATTTCCAAATCACAGTTTAAGATGCACAAGGTCTATAAAGCCAAATGCGAGGCTTTAGGCGTAAATGTATGGGATTACTACGTTGACCAGATGAAGAAGAACAATCTGCTTTGGGGTGTTGTGAAGGCTAATAATGCGGTTGACGATGATTATAAGGCTCTGAATTATCAATACCTTCAGGCGCTTCAATTATCAAATGCCGAAGTGGACAAGCTCTGTGAGCTGACGGAAACCTTTTTAAGAGAAATCAATAGCGGCGATCTGGAAACGGTTTATAATTATCTCATGGTCAACGGCAAGAGTTATTCTGCTGATTCGCCGGACGATGAAAACGACGTTGCAGAGGATGACGGCGCAACTTACAAAAAACTGTTTCAACGAGTCCTTGAAGCCAATCCTGCCTTCTTGGAAGATAAATATATTCGCAGTTTGATCTTAAAAGAATGCGAGAGCAAATTGAACGCTGCGAAACTTGGAAAGGTTCTTGTGCGCGGCAATTTCCAATTTTGTATTAGTGACCCCGTTGCACAACTGCAATGGATTGCAAAGAACCATTGCGGCGTCAACATGGACGTGCGCGGCATTGTTGGAGCGGGTGAAGTTTACTCTAACTATTGGCTGGACTCCGGCGAGACGCAAGAAATAGTTTTAATGCGTTCTCCGTTGATTGACAGGAATGAGATTGCCAAGCGGCGGCTGATACAGACGCGGCAGCACTACTTTAGGTATCTTGGCTCCGGTGTCGTTTACTCTATCCACGATTTAACAGCATTGCAGCAAGGAGGTTGTGACTTCGACGGAGATATTACCTTTAGCACAAATGAACCGATTATTAGGAACGGTTGCTATGATTACTCAACTGCAAAACCATTGTATTATGCGTTGTCTACAACTGACCTTGTAGGACGGATTATCCCTATCAATATCATTAAGGCAGATAAGCGCGGTTTGAATAGCAAGGTTGGTAAGATTTCTAACAAGGGCGGCAGCTTATATGCAATGTTGGAATTGTATAGCCCCGATTCTCCTGAGTACCAAAAGATTTATGATAGCATTGTTGCATTAGGTCAAGTTGTCGGCATGGAGATTGACCGCATTAAAACAGCGGTTGCCCCTACAAATCCACTTGAATGGACTCCCATCCAGATTACACGGCAGCAAAGCGCAGATTTTGAAACTGTAGAAACAGGCTCCGATGCAGAGCGGGAAGGAATAGATCGGCATAATGCGATTTGCCCGATTTTGAAGCCGTACTACTTCCGGTACAATTATGACTATATTGAAAAGTCTATCCGCGATCTTGATAGAGTGTTCAATAAACTTTGTCGCCACACCTGGAATATGCGACTGAATGAACTTGCTGACCTTTGTAAATCTGGACAGGCCAACGAAGAACAACAGAAGGTTTATAGTCAATACCTACGGGCTTATCCCGTAATAGATACAAACTGTGTTGTCAATCGGATTTGCCATAGATTCGAGGTTTTTGATACGCAGCTCAAAAGAGATACGCTTGCCGAAGGCGAAAACTTGTTGTCAAACTACGTTTCTTGCCGTGAGTTTGATTCTGCGCTGATTTCAAAGGTAACTGGAATTGTAAACGAATACAAACGGGCAAAGCGGTTTTTGGTGAAACGAATGTGCGCAGAGAACAAGGATAGTGCAAAGGTCAAAGGGCATAAGACCCATGAAACACAAATCTTGCTTGCGAACCATTACAGAGATTTATTGCTGGAATTGGTTAATGACGATCTGCAACTTTGCTTTGATATTCTTGTTGCCGTTGCCGATGTAAAAACCGTTTGGGACTTGCTTGATATGCAGATTGTTCAGGTGATTAGGAGGCATGACACATGATCGTTTTTGAGTATGGGAAGTATTTGAAACAGATTAAGCGGGATGGTATCGCTGCTACAGATCGAAATGCACGGGCTAAAATCATTGCGATTATGGAGAATTTGATTGCTAATTCAACTTATTGCAAGGGAAAGATTTTAAAGATTGTTAAAAAAATAGCGGCAGACTATTTTGACGGATTACCGGCTGAATTGGTGGAGCTGGAACTTTCCGAATACTATGAATCTCTGAAAGCACGGGTTGAAAAAGGAGATTATGAACCGGCGCACGATGATAAGACAATAAAACTGTATCAATCGGAAATGCGCACAATAGCAAGCCTGAAGGAAGATAAGCTCATGCGGCTTGCCTTTGCCGCGCTGATCGTCCATAAATGGCTTGGACAAAACAAAGATGAAAGCGGTTGCTATCGCTTTGTCGAATTTGCAGAGGCAGACATTTATAGGATTGCCAGGTTAGAAACTTCATCCTCTGTAACCAAAGATAGGCTTTGGAACATACTGATCGAAAAAGGTTTAGTTGCAGAAAAGATAAAGACAAACTCTGCATGGGCGTACAATCCAGAATGGATTGCCATACATCTATTTTCTGTTACTTTCAATGTAGACATTGAAGTTGAAAAATCAGATAATGCCGTTTTCAAAACCATCACGAATTATGACGATGTACTAAACTATCTGCGCTTTTGGCTGAAAGATGATAATTTGGTTGAGTGCGCCGATTGTGGTTGCCCGATTGACAAGGGATTTGGCTTAATGCCAAAACAATACTGCTCTAATTGTGCTACGCGGAGAAAAAGTGAGGGCAACAAAGCACGGTATCAAAATAGTGTAAAACCAAAAATTCTGCCCGCTTAATCCCTTGCAAACTCCGAAAGGTTGAGTAGTTACTATGATATTTGACAAATTTGATAATATGAAAGTCTTTTGAAAGTCTTTGTTTACTTTAATTGGGAGGTGTATGCCGGTGGCAACGCTGCAACACGAAGTTGAGCTTTATTGCAAGCAGAACAAGATTTTGAAGCGTGATTTTGCGGCGAGCATCGGCATTACCCCTGTAAAACTAAGCCATTGGCTTAGTGGGCGCGTACTGTTTGACCGCACGACGCTTGAAAAAATTACAAAGATTATAAACTAACTGATTCGGTCAATCTAACCTCCTTGATGATTGACAATATATATAGGTCGCCATTTTTGGCGGCCTTATTTTTTTGCGTAAATACCCCTCCCGATACAAGGGGTTTTACATATACGATCAAAGAGATGTCAACCATAATCAACTTTAATCGAACGGTAGGCGCAGCCGTTAAATGCGCTCCTTTCTAAAAACGGTTTGGCGCTGCCGTTAAGTGCGTCATTTCTTTCTATAAAGCGGTTCGGCGCAGCCGATAAATGCGCCATTTTATTTTACATTTACAACTAATGATCGTGGGTGTGTCCGTCGAACTATTATTAGGGCGATAAGACATAAACACAGAAAGAGGTAAAAAATGAATGAGAATGAAAAGACCACGGAAACCGTGGAGAATGAAAACGAAGAAACCGTTACCATGACAAAAGGCGAACTGGCAAAGAAGTTACAGGGCGCCGGTGACAAGGTACGGACTGAGTATTCAAAAAAGGTCAACGAACTAAAGGCTAAGATTGCAGAACTTACTCCGGCTGAAAAGTCTGAGGCAGAACTTGATCTTGAACGTCGTATTGCCGAGTTGGAAGCAAAGGAAAAGCGGGTTGCCCTGCTTGATTCTCTTTCCGAAAACGGCATTGACAAGGGGTTTGCTGACTATTTTAAGTCTGATGCTGATATTAAGGCTTTTGCGGCTGTGTACAAGAAGGCTGTTGATGATGCGGTTCAGGCGAAGGTACAAAAGGATGGGTATGTTCCCGCAAGTCATAAATCCGGCGATCAACTGACAAAGGAAGAATTTGCGAAGATGAACATGGACGAAAGAGTGAAACTCTTTAACGAAAACCCTGAACTGTACCGTCATTTGGTGGGACGTGCATAATCCTACCATATATCCACGATAATTCGTGTTTATCTATAAAAACAAAACATACTAAAAAGGAGGCTATTATACAATGGCTATTATTGTTCCCGAAGTGTTTGCCGACGTTATGAATAGTGCGCTTGGCGTTAAGCTCCGCGCTGGTCGGCTTGCGACGGACTATACTGATTTGGTGGATGATATTACTACCTATGGTGATACTGTCCATTTCCCTACATTTGATCGTATTGGCAATGCTACAGTCGTAACAAAGGGTACTGCGCTTGTTCCCAATGCCGCTTCTATGACCGATAACCAAGCTACAATTAAGCAGGTCGGTAACTCTGTGCGTATCTACGATAAGGAAGCTACTCAGGTTAAAGGCAACATGAAAGACCGCATGGCGCGGCAGCTTGGTGAAACACTTGCACAGGCCGCTGACGCTGATCTTGTCGCTTCAATTCTTGCCGAAGCTACTTACAAGGATTCTACTCTGACTGCTCTGACCCAGGCTGATGTTGACGCGGCTTTTGACGTGTTTGGTGACGATGTTGATAATGACACCTTCGCGGGCATTCTGATTAACTCCCGTCTGCGTTCTGCTTTCATGGGCATGAGTGCCTTCACCGATGCTACCAAGACTTATGCTGCTAATGGTAATGGTATTATCAAGGATGGTATTATCGGCTATTGGAATGGCACAATTCCCGTGTACGTTTCCAATAACGGTACTTACAACAATAGTAAGTCTCTGCTTGCTATCGTGAAGAAAGACGCTCTTGGCGTTATCTGGCAGCAGATTCCTTCCATTGAGGAGGAGCGCGAGGCCAAACTGCTTTGCACTGACCTTGTTGCAAGCGAAATGTATGCTACTAAGCTGCTTCATGCTGACGGCGTTTCCGTCCTGGAAGTAGGTTAATCGTATAATCATTATTCTATTGCCCTGCCTATGAAGGTGGGGCATTCTATTTACTCCAAATATAAAAATGAAAAGGAGGCTTACAAATGCCTGATCTGAATAAGGCCAATCGTCAAGTTTGCGATGTTGACATTCGTATCTTGAAGAATAAAGTGCCGTTTCTGAATTTTGATACCGCTAATACTACTACAGCGGGTATTTCTGGCGATAGCGTCTATGCTATGGCAAAGGGTTCCCGCAAGATTGCTTTCCAGAATCCTATTCAGGGTACTATGAGCATTGAGGCTCAGGTTTATCCCTTTAAGCTGTTTGCGCTGATGTCCGATGGCGTTGTTGAAAATAGTGCTGTGTATGCTGACCGTCAGACGGTTAAGTGTACTACCGCTGGCAAGCTGGCTCTGACTCTGCCTTCCGGTGCGTCTATCGTTTCCGGTACTGTGTTTGCTTATCCCGCTGGCTCTTTTGGCGACGAAAGCGCCGCTATTGCCGGTACTTACGCAAGCAATGAGTTTAGTGCTACTACCGCTGCCGATATTGCCGTGGATAGCGAGTATGAGGTTGGCTATATTGTCAGCCGTTCTTCCGGCGTCAAGAAGGTTTCTTTCAATTCAAAGAAACTGCCGAAGGACTACTACATCACTATGAAAACTCTGGACAAGGACGAGGATGGTCTGTTGACTCCGTTCGTCATTACTGCTTACAAGGCTACTGTCCAGCGCAACTTCGACCTGTCCTTCAGCTCTGAGGGCGATCCTGCAAGCATTACCCTACAGTTTGATCTTTGCGAGGACAAAGACGGTAATGTGATTGATATGGTCGAGCTTACCGATGATGCAGAGTAATCCAACTGATATAAAATATTTATCCTCCATTTTTGGCAATAAAAAATAAAGTGACTCATTTCTACATCTTTCTCTTTTCTTGATTAAATACTATTGAACCTTTTGGGCGGCAATCGTCGCCCCGAAGGTTCGATTTTTTTACGAAATTTTGAAATCTAAGGAGGCTTAAATGCTCAATAGACAACAGCTCAAAGAATATAGAGAACTGCGCGGACTCTCTACAAGAGATGTAGCACATTACTGTGATCTCTCTCAACCGCTTATTGTCCAGGTTGAGAATGGCGATAGAGGCTTGACCGAGTACAACTATCGGCAAATCGTAGATGGTATTAACGCTGCTTATGCGGCAAAAAAATTAGGCACTTTTGAAAAAGCGCCACGGGTGAATGTCCCGAAAACAAAGAACAGAAAGAAGAAAGAGGCCGGGAATGAAGGGAATTAAAGATAGAGGATTATTCAAAATCAATATCAAAAAACTGCTATTTACATCAGATGATGTTATGAAGATACTGCTTGCAGACACAGAAGATACCAACATGGGAACGGCTCAAAGAAAGCAGTTGTTTGACGATCATGTGAAATCACACTTGTTCATAGATGATACGTTGAGCGACAAAGGCGCATATATCTTTTTTGATTGCGATATTCCGGCGTTTTATGCGCAAACAAAGAAATGCCGTATCGTCGTGTACTGTGTTTGCAGTCGTGATTTACTTGATGATTTTAAGATGGAAGGTTTTGTTGGCAATCGTGCGGATTGCTTATCTCAGGCAATCGAGGCCGCTTTGCTTAATCCAGTCGCAGAAAAAGAGTTTGGTATTGGCGATCTGACTTTGGAGGGCGTAGATATTTACAACTCCAAAGAACACTATGGTACTATTATGGTTTTTGAAACTGAATGTTTCAGATAATAGTAATTGATTTACTGAAAAAACTCTTGACGAATAGAAGAAACAGAAGTATAATAAAGCATACCCTAAGTATGCGAAAGCGTATGAAAAGGAATAGTGAATTTGGATTTAATGTTTGAAGATTATAGAGATGTACTTAGTATTAAAGATGTTGCCGATGCGCTGAACATCAAGCCGTATCGAGTATATAGGTTAATAGAAGAAAAGAAGATTAAAAGGTTAAACATTGGCAAACCCTATTTAATCCCCAAAACAGAGCTTATCCGTTTTGTACGGGATTCTGTTCTGGTGTAAAGGGGATGCCTTGTTGATATGATGACAGACAACAATTATAGCAGCAGCTCCCATCTGATAGGAGGTAGGAAGATGGTTACAGGGAGTCTGCAAATCAAGAAGAACAATTACTATGCCGTACTCAATCTTATTGATAGCGACGGGAACAAGAAACAGAAATGGATTTCAACCGGTTATTCTACAAGCGGTCATAACAAGAGAGCAGCACAGAAGAAACTTGCAGAATTGATTGACAAGTATAATGACTTGCCCGTGATTCTCCAAGTACCAGAGAAGATTACCTTTGTCAGTTACATCAAGACGTGGGTTGATGCAGCGCAATTTGTTTATGACCCTATTACTTACCAGGGCTATAAAAATTGCGTGGACGTTCACATTTTGCCGTACTTCAATAAAGCGCCACAGTTGCTTGTCTCAGACATTACGCCTGAGATGGTGCAAGAATTTTCAACCTTTTTATCCAAGCAGGGGAACAAAAAGACTGGCGGTGCGTTATCGAATAAGAGTGTCAGAAACTATCTGGCAATTCTGTCTCAAATTTTCGAGGACGCAAAGACGAAAAAGAAGATCGTCGATAATCCTTGCAAGAGTATCAAGCGCCCGAAGAAAGTGAAGTATAAGCCTAACTTTTACGATACTGACCAGGTAAGAACCTTGTTTGAAGCTGTGAAAGATGAACCCATTGCACCCATGATTATTGTTACTGCCGTTTATGGCTTGCGTCGAAGTGAATTGTTAGGACTCAAATTTGACAGTCTGGATTTTACGAACAAGCAAGTAACAATCAAGCACGTTGTTTCCCGTTTTTCAACCGTTGTCGAAAAGGATGATACGAAAACAGAATCAAGCTATCGGACTTATCCCATGCCTCCAGAAATTGAACAGATTTTTATTGACGCAAGGGAACGGAAGGAGCGAAATAAAGCGTTGTTCCGTGAACAGTACGTTGATAATGATTATGTGTTTACATGGGATGATGGCCGGACTTATGCGCCAGACTACATTACAAGGAAGTTCAAGCAACTTTTGAAGAAGTACAATCTGCCGGTTATCCGGCTCCACGATCTACGCCACAGTTGCGCAAGTATGCTTTTGGAAAAGGGACGCAATCTAAAGGATGTTCAGTCGTGGTTAGGTCATGCAGATATTTCTACCACGGGCAACATTTATGGACATTTGACGAACAAACATCTAAATTCTGTAGGAAATGAACTCTGCAAAGACCTTTTATATTAGAACAAAAACGGTACTTTGATTAGAACTTTCATTAGAACTTTTTGCAATCTTGATTCAACCCGTCAAATAATCCGTCATTTTGCACAGTTTTACTCGTGAAAAAGCAAAGAAAAACCACCATTTTCAACAGAAAACAGTGGTTTTGATGGTCGGAGTGGCGGGATTCGAACCCACGGCCTCTTGGACCCGAACCAAGCGCGATACCAAACTTCGCCACACCCCGGAACTGCTGAGATATTATATAATCAATCGGCCGAATTGTCAACAGTTTTTTGCTGATCGGCCAGAGTATTTGTGCTGATCGGCCAGAGTATTTGCCAGAGTATTTGCATTTGGCGATTGGGCAGAGTGCCTTTTTTCGGAAAACTGCCGGAATACTGCGGCTGGACTCTGTCCAATCGCCAAATAGTTTAAGGGATACGAAGGGGATAGCTTTCTTGCTTAGAATTCGATCATGCAGGGCTCCCAGCAGGCGGGGGCTTCCAGATCCATAAGCTTCAGCAGGGTGGGGGCTACGTTCGCCAGGCCGTATTTTCCGTCCCGGAAGACGTGCTTGCTATCCGGGTCGTAGATGATAAAGGGCACGGGGTTCAGGCTGTGGGCCGTGCGGACGGAGGTCTTGCCCTTCTTGGTTTCCAGCATCTGATCGGCGTTGCCGTGATCGGCGGTCACGCAGACCAAGTAGCCGTATTTGTCCGCGGCCTCGATGATCTTGCCGACGCCGGTATCCACGGCTTCCATCGCGGTGACGACTGCCTCCATCACGCCGGTGTGGCCCACCATATCGCCGTTGGGGAAGTTGCAGCGCAGAAAGTCGAACTTGTGCGCGGCCATCATTTCCACCATGCGGGCGGTGATCTCCTCAGCCTTCATCTTGGGCGCAAACTCAAAGGGGATGATATCGGAGGGGATCTCCTCGTAGACCTCCAGGGATTCGTCCACCTTGCCGGAGCGGTTGCCGTTCCAGAAGTAGGTTACGTGGCCGTATTTCTGCGTCTCCGAAAGGGCGTATTCCCGCACACCGGCGGCGCAGAGCACCTCGGTCAGGGTGTTCTTGATCACGGGAGGCTCCACCAGGTAATTGTAGGGGATCTTGAGGTCGCCGTCGTATTCCAGCATTCCGGCGAACTTGACGCCGGTGTAGCCCGGACGCTCGAACTTATCAAAGTCCTTGCGGTCGAAGGCCAGGGAGATCTCCTGGGCCCGGTCGCCCCGGAAGTTGTAGAGGATCACGGAGTCGCCGTTTTCGATCCGGCCCACCGGGACGCCGTCCTTGGCAATCACGAAGGCGGGGAGATCCTGGTCGATCACCTCGGCCTCGGCGCGGTAGGTCTCGATGGCTTCCCGGGCGCTGGCAAACTGACGGCCCTCTCCCAACACGTGGGTCTTCCAGCCGGCCTCCACCATGCCCCAGTTGGCTTGATAGCGATCCATGGTGATCTTCATTCTGCCTCCGCCGGAAGCGATGCGGTAATTGTGGCCTGCGTCGGAGAGCTCCGCCAGCACGGCCTCAATCTGATCCACGTATTCCAGCGCAGAGGTGGCGGGCACGTCACGGCCGTCCAGCAGGGCGTGGACGCAGACGCTGGGCAGATCCTCCGCCCGGGCCTTTCGCAGCAGGGCGATCAGATGGCTGATGTTGGAATGCACGTTGCCGTCAGACAGCAGGCCCAGGAAATGCAGGGTCTTGCTGTTTTCCTTGCAGTTGGCGATCAGCTCCCGCCAGGCCTTGGATTGGAACAGCGTGCCGTTCTCGATGGATTCCTGCACCAGCTTCGCGCCCTGGGAATAGATCTGGCCGCAGCCGAGGGCGTTGTGCCCCACTTCGGAATTGCCCATATCGTCGTCTGTAGGCAGGCCGACGGCGGTGCCGTGGGCCTTGAGCCAGGTATAGGGGCAGGAGGCAAAGAGCCAATCCAGATTCGGAGTGCGGGCCTGTGCCACAGCGTCGCCGGGGCCTCCGTCGCCCTTGCCGACGCCGTCCATGATCACTAAAACAACAGGTTTCTTCATATCTTTTTCCTCCGGTTCATTCTGTTAGCATGGTATTATACTCCAAACGACCAAATAAAACAAGAGGAGATTCAAAATATTTTTTTACCCGCCACATATTTTGCGGCGATGTGCCGGTCGTCTGCCAGATATACGGCACGTTCCAATCGGCTGCGGGGGTCGAGGGGCTGGGGATGGAACAGACTGCTGTCGTCCAATACAACGGCGTCGAAGTCGTAGCCCTCCGCAAAGCGCCCGACCTTTCCGAAGAAGGCGCCGCCGCCGACGGTTGCCAGATAGAACGCCTGTTCCAGGCTCAGAGGACGGATGCTGTCGTCCAGGAGCCGCCAGCGCAGCTTGCTGGCCTGGATGGCGTGCATCATCGCCCGAAGCAGGCTGAGGCTGCTGCCGCCGGCCACGTCGGTAGCCAGCCCGACGTTCAGCCCGAGCTCAAGATAGCGGGAGACCGGCGCGACGCCGGAGGCCAGGTTCATGTTGGATTCCGGGCTGTGGGCAATGAAGACGCCGTTTTGCCGGATCAGCTCCAGCTCCCGGTCTGTGGAATGGACGCAATGGGCCATGATGCAGGGATGATCCCCGCCAAAGAGGCCGAAGCGCTGGTAGGCTTCTCCGTAGCAGCCGGAGGCAGGGGAGAGCTCCCGCACCCAGGCGATCTCTCCGAAATTCTCACTCAAATGGCTCTGGACGGGCAGACTGTATTTTCGCTGCAGATCCTTCAGTCCGGCCATCAGCGCGTCGGAACAGGTCGGAATGAAGCGGGGCGTCAGGATCGGCTTCGTGTGATGGAATCGGCTGCCTGCGTCGCAGATCCACCGTTCCGTTTCCCGCACAGCGGTTTTCGCGTCCGGCTCCCGCACGGTGTCGGGGCAGTTCCGATCCATATTCACCTTGCCCACATAGCTTCGAAGCCCGGACTGTTCCAGCTGCGCCATGAGGCCCAGGGTGGCGGCAGGGTGGACGGTGGCAAAGATCGCGGCCCGGGTGGTGGTGGAGTGCACAAGGGAATCCACAAAGCCTGCATAGGCCTTTTCCGCGTAGGCGGGGTCGCTGTATTTTGCCTCCTCGGGGAAGGTATAGCTGTTGAGCCAGTCCAGAAGCTCCATGTCCATGCCGAGGCCGCGGAAGGCAAACTGCGGGGCGTGGACGTGCAGATCGCTCATGCCGGGGAGGATCAACTTGTCTCCGCAGTCGGTCACAGGCAGGGGCTGAAACTGCTCCGGGATGACGGGGAAGATGCCGCGGCAGACTCCGCCGACGACCGGCAGATAGCCGGCCTCGACGATCCGGAGCTTTTCCGGGCTTTCGCTGTCCAGGAAGCAGCCCTTTATGATAAAGTCTTTCATGAAGACCCTCCGTTCATACATTATACTCCCATTATAATGTATTTCTTTCAGAAAAGCAATCAGAACTTGGAATAATATACACGCCCACAGCGTATTCCTGTTGACAGTGTCCCGCTGCGGTGGTATGATAAACAAGTGGTGATGACCGTGAACGAGCCGACTTTCACATACGTTACGCGCCTGCCTTCCCCCCTGGGCGAGATCACGCTTTCCTCCGACGGGGAAGCCCTGACCGGCCTGTGGCTGGAGGGACAGCGTTTCTTTGCCCGGACGCTGCCGACGACTGCCGTGGAACAGGCGCTTCCCGTCTTTGAGAAAACGAAGCAGTGGCTGGACATCTATTTCCGCGGGGAAGAGCCCGGCGACGATCCGCCCATTCGATGCAGCGGCACGCCCTTTCAGAGGACGGTGTGGAGGATGCTCCGCACGATCCCCTATGGTAAAACCCTGAGCTACGGAGAGCTTGCGCGGCGGATCTCCGAAGAAAGCGGCAGAGCGACTGTGTCAGCGCGGGCGGTTGGCGGCGCGGTGGCGCGGAATCCGGTTGCCATTCTGATCCCCTGTCACCGGGTCTTGGGCGCGAACGCCGCTCTGACCGGCTACGCAGGCGGACTGGATCGCAAGCTGTGGCTTTTGAAGTTAGAAAGAGCAGCCCTCTGAGCTTCAAGAAATGTTCATTTTGTACAAATATCAGAAACGGCGCCGTTTCCTGCTTGACAGAAGCTGACTGTTTGTGTTAGAATTCTGGAAAATAAAAGAAGAGATTGCAGACCTGACTTGAACCGCAGCGTCCGCTTGGGCGAAGTCCCGGTTCGTCATATCCCGTGATGTGAGGTCAATATATATGATGGATTACCGTATTCACCCTACCGATCTGAATCTGAACCGTCCGGTTGCGGAGACGGGTGTAGTGCCCGTTCCTTCCGATTGTGTTGTTTTTCCCGGCTTTTGCGATGTGCATGTGCATTTTCGTGAGCCGGGTTTTTCTTATAAAGAAACGATTGCATCCGGCACCGCTGCGGCAGCCCGGGGCGGCTATACGGACGTCTGCACCATGCCGAATCTGAACCCGGTGCCGGACAGCCCGGAGCATCTCGCAGTTCAGGAGCAGTTGATTGCGGCGCAGGCCGCTGTCCGGGTGCATCCCTACGCCTCCATCACCAGGGGAGAAAAGGGCGAGGCCCTCTCCGACATGGAAGCCCTGGCGTCTCGCGTCGTGGCCTTTTCCGACGACGGGCACGGGGTGCAGAGCGACGCCATGATGCGTGAAGCCATGCTGGAGGCAAAGCGCCTGGGCAAGCTGATCGTGGCCCACTGCGAGGACAACAGCCTGCTGCGGGGCGGCTATATCCACGACGGCGCCTACGCCAAAGCCCACGGCCACGCCGGGATCTGCTCCGAAAGCGAATGGGGCCAGATCAAGCGGGATCTGGAGCTGGTGCGGGAGACGGGCTGCGGCTACCACGTCTGCCATATCTCTACCAAGGAGAGCGTCGAGCTGATCCGCCGGGCAAAGCGGGAGGGCCTGAACGTCAGCTGCGAGACCGGCCCCCACTACCTTGTCCTGGACGAGAACGATCTGCAGGAGGACGGACGCTTCAAGATGAACCCCCCGCTGCGGAGCCCGGCGGATCGGGAAGCTCTGATCCAGGGGATCCTGGACGGCACGGTGGATATGATCGCCACCGATCACGCCCCCCACAGCGCCGAGGAAAAGGCCAAGGGGCTCCGGGGCAGCGCCTTCGGTATCGTGGGCCTGGAAACCGCCTTCCCCGTGCTCTACACCAAGCTGGTTCGCACCGGCATCCTCTCCCTGGAAAAGCTGATGGATCTGCTGGCCTTCCATCCCCGCAGGCGCTTTTCCATCCCCCTTGACGAAAAAGACTACTCGATCTGGAATCTGAACGAAGCCGCGGTGGTGGATCCGGCGCAGTTTCTGACAAAAGGCCGGGCGACGCCCTTCGCCGGCTGGGAGCTCTACGGGGTCTGCATGACCACGGTCTGTGACGGCCGCATCGTCTACGATCGGCAGAAGAAGTAATCGGAAAAAGGAAGCACATCGGATGAAAGACGGCATTTTTACGATCCAAGCGCAGCGTCCCTTGACGCAAAGCGTGTTTGAAATAAAGCTTCTCGGCGACATCTCCGCCATCACCCGCCCGGGTCAGTTTGTCAACCTGCGGCTTGACGGCCTGTTTCTGCGCCGGCCCATCTCGGTCTGCGACCTGGAAGGGGAGACCCTGACCCTGATCTACAAGGTGGTGGGCAAGGGCACCGCCCAGCTCAGCGAAATGCTGCCGGGGCAGAGCGTCCCTGTTCTGACCGGCCTGGGCAACGGCTACGACACCGCCCTTTCCGGGGACAGGCCCCTGCTGATCGGCGGCGGCGTCGGCGTCCCGCCTCTGTATCTGCTGGCAAAACAGCTGCGGGCACAGGGGAAAGCGGTTTCCGTGATCCTCGGCTTCAACACCGCCTCCGAGCTGTTCTATGAGCAGGAATTCCGCGCCATCGGCTGCGAGGTCCGCGTCACCACGGTGGACGGAAGCCGCGGCGTCAAGGGCTTCGTGACCGACGCCCTGCCGGAGGACTACACGTATGTGTATACCTGCGGCCCCGAGCCCATGCTCCGGGCGGTCTACCGTCGGATCCGCACCGGGGGCTCCTTCAGCTTCGAAAAGCGTATGGGCTGCGGCTTCGGCGCCTGCATGGGCTGCTCCTGCAAGACCGTCACCGGCTATAAACGGATCTGCAAGGAAGGCCCCGTGCTGCAAAAGGAGGAGATCTTATGGGAAGACTGAGCGTTTCACTTTGCGGCATCCAGCTGGATAATCCCGTGATCCCTGCCTCCGGCACCTTCGGCTACGGCTACGAGTTCGCGGAGCTGTATGATATCAATATCCTCGGCAGCTTCTCCTTCAAGGGAACCACCCGGGAGCCTCGCTTCGGCAATGCCACGCCCCGCATCGCGGACTGCACCGCAGGGATGCTCAACTCTGTCGGCCTGCAAAATCCCGGTGTGGATCGGGTCATCGACACGGAGCTGCCCCGGCTGGCTAAATGCTTCCACAAGCCGGTCATGGCCAACGTCAGCGGCTTCTCGGTGGAGGACTACGCCTACACCTGCCGGCGTCTGGACGCCGAACCCCAGGTGGGCTGGCTGGAGGTGAACATCTCTTGCCCCAACGTCCACGGGGGCGGCATGAGCTTCGGCACGGATCCCGCCCAGGCTGCTTCGGTGGTTCGGGCGGTGAAGGCGGTGACCACCAATCCGGTCATCATTAAGCTGACGCCCAATGTGACGGACATCGTCTCCGTCGCCAAGGCCTGCGAGGAAGCCGGGGCGGACGGCATCAGCCTGATCAACACCCTGCTGGGGATGCGGATCGACCTGAAGACCCGGAAGCCCATCCTGGCCAACACCATGGGCGGCTTCTCCGGCCCCGCGGTGTTCCCGGTGGCCCTGCGGATGGTCTGGCAGGTGGCCCACGCCGTGCAGATCCCCGTTGTGGGCATGGGCGGCGTGAGCACCGCCGAGGACGTGCTGGAAATGCTGATGGCAGGCGCCTCCGCAGTGGAGGTGGGGGCCGCCAATCTGGTCGACCCCTGGGCCTGCAAGAAGATCATAGAGACTTTGCCTGCGGTCATGGATCGTTACGGCATCGGAAGCCTGGATGAATTGAGAATTGAGAAATGAGAATTGAGAGTTATCGGTTTTTTCCTGTAACTCGGACAATACATTACGAAAAGAGGAAATATGAATGGGTAAGGACGTAATCATCGCCTGCGATTTCCCCAGCGCTGCCCAGACGCTGGAATTCCTGGATCGCTTCCAGGGCCGGAAGCCCTTCGTCAAGATCGGCATGGAGCTGTTCTACGCCGAGGGGCCGGATATCGTCCGGCAGATCAAGGCCCGGGGCCATAAGATCTTTCTGGATCTGAAGCTCCACGATATCCCCAACACGGTGAAGAAGGCCATGGCCGTCCTCTCCCGGCTGGACGTGGATATCTGCAACCTCCACGCCGCCGGTACCGCAGAGATGATGCGAGCCGCGCTGGAGGGCCTCACCCGGCCCGACGGCACCCGGCCCCTGCTGATCGCCGTGACCCAGCTGACCTCCACCAACCAGGAAGCCCTGGAGCATGAGCTGCTGATCCGCAGCCCCATGGAGGAGGTCGTTATGGCCTACGCCGGCAACGCCAAACGGGCGGGGCTGGACGGCGTCGTCTGCTCTCCGCTGGAGGCGGCCCGCGTCCATGAGGTCTGCGGCAGCGCCTTCCTCACCGTCACCCCCGGCGTTCGCTTCGCCGATGGCGACAAGGGCGACCAAAAGCGGGTCATGACCCCGGCCCAGGCCAAGAAGGTGGGCTCCGACTATATCGTGGTCGGCCGCCCCATCACCGCCGCCGAGGACCCTGTGGCAGCCTATCAGCGCTGCTGTGATGAATTTATCGACTAAATGCAGAGGAGATAGAACGATGGAGCTTTCTACGCAAATTGCAAAAGACCTTCTCTCGATCCGCGCCGTGTTCTTCCGTCCGGAGGAGCCCTTTATCTGGGCCAGCGGGATCAAGAGCCCGGTCTACTGTGACAACCGCCTGACGCTCACCGCCCCCGCCGTCCGGAACGACGTGGAAAACGGTCTGGCCCAGCTGATCCGGGAGAACTACCCGGAGGTGGAAGTCCTGATGGGCACCTCCACGGCGGGCATCGCCCACGCCGCCATTGTGGGGCATCTGATGGATCTGCCCATGGGCTACGTCCGCTCCGGCAACAAGGATCACGGCCGTCAGAACCGCATCGAGGGCCGCCTGGAGCCCGGCCAGAAGGTCGTGGTGGTGGAGGATCTGATCTCCACCGGCGGCAGCGTCATCGAAGTGGTGGAGGCCCTGCGGGAGGCCGGGGCCGAAGTGCTGGGTGTGGTGTCCATCTTCACCTACGGTATGCAGCGCGGCCTGGATCGGCTGGCTGAGGCCAAGGTCAAAAACGTATCCCTGACGGACTTCGATCATATCGCGTCCGTTGCAGCCCGGGAGGGCTATATCAAACCGGAGGACGTGGAACGGCTCATCGCCTTCCGCAACAACCCCTCCGACGAAAGCTGGATAGGAGGAACCAAATGAAAAGAAGTGTTATCGACATTCTGGATCTGAGCGCCCAGGAGCTGGAAGAACTCATCGCCACGGCGGAGGACATCATCGCCGATCCAGACAAGTACGCCCATGCCTGTGACCGCAAGAAGCTGGCCACCCTGTTTTTCGAACCCTCGACCCGCACCCGTATGAGCTTTGAGGCCGCCATGTACGAGCTGGGCGGACACGTGATCTCCGTCTCCAGCGCCATGTCCTCCTCGGCGGCCAAGGGCGAGAGCGTGGCCGACACCGCCAAGACCGTCTCCTGCTACGCCGACATCATCGCCATGCGTCACCCCAAGGAGGGCGCTGCCTACGTGGCGGCCACCAACGCCTCTGTCCCCGTGATCAACGCCGGTGACGGCGGCCACTGCCATCCCACCCAGACCCTGGCCGACCTGCTGACCATCTGGCGGGAAAAGCGCCGTTTCAGCGGTCTGACCATCGGCGTCTGCGGCGACCTGAAATTCGGCCGCACGGTGCATTCGCTGATCAACGCCATGTCCCGCTACCCGGACAACAAGTTCGTCCTGATCTCCCCCGAGGAGTTGAAGGTCCCCAGCTATGTGAAGAAGGGCAGCCTCAAGAAGTACAACATCCCCTACACCCAGACCACCGATCTGGAAGCGGCCATGCCGGAGCTGGACATCCTCTATATGACCCGCGTCCAGCGGGAGCGCTTCTTCAACGAGGAAGACTATCTGCGTCTGAAGGACAGCTATATTCTGACGCCGGATAAGCTCAAGACCGCGAAGCCGGATCTGGCAATCCTGCACCCCCTGCCCCGGGTCAACGAGATCTCCGTCGCCATCGACGACGATCCCCGGGCCTGCTATTTCAAGCAGGTGCTCAACGGTAAGTATATGCGTATGGCTCTGATTCTGAAGCTTTTGAAGGAGGCTGGCACATTATGAATATTGATTCCATCCAGAATGGCGTGGTCATCGACCATATCACCGCAGGACAGGGCATGAGGCTCTGCCGCCTTTTGAAGCTGGACGAGACGGATCTCTCCGTCGCCATCATCCGCAACGCCTCCAGCGGCAAGCTGGGCAAGAAGGACATCATCAAGATCGACGCCGATATCCCCGTGAATCTGGACGTCATCGCCTACGTGGATCCCGGTGCTACCGTGAACATCATCCGCAACGGCAAGCTGGTGGAGAAGCGACAGATGGAGCTGCCCCTGGAGCTGCACGACGTGCTGACCTGCAAGAACCCCCGCTGCATCACCTCCACCGAGCAGGAGCTGCACCACATCTTCCGCCTGACTGACCGCAGCGAGAAGGTCTACCGCTGCATCTACTGCGAGACCAAAGCCGGCGGCTGATATCTGACGCACCCTACCGTAGCGCGGGCTATTAGCCCGCCATATCCCCGCAGCACCCACCTGTAGCGCGGGCTATTAGCCCGCCTCACCCCGAACATAGGAGGAACTATCATGAAAACCATTGGTATCGTCATGGGAAGCAAATCTGATATGCCCGTCGCACAGAAGGCGATCGACACCCTCAAGGAGCTGGAGATCCCCTACGAAGTTCACATCCTTTCCGCCCACCGCACCCCTGGCGAGACCTCGGAGTTTGCCCGGTCTGCCAGAGGCAGAGGCTTCGCCGCTGTCATCGCCTTCGCGGGCATGGCAGCCCACCTGGCCGGCGCGATTGCCGCCAACACCACCCTGCCTGTGATCGGCGTGCCCTGCGCGGGCTCCAACCTGGGCGGGCTGGACGCCCTGCTCTCCACTGTGCAGATGCCCAGCGGCATCCCGGTGGCTACTGTGGCCGTGGGCGGCGGTGCCAACGCCGCTGTGCTGGCGGCGCAGATCCTGGCTGTGGACGATCTGGAGCTGGCCCAGCGTCTGGTGGATCAGCGTACCACCATGGCCGAGAAGATCTTCGACCAGAATCTGGAGCTGCAGCAGGAGCTGAACCAAAAATAATACAGAAAACGGAGGAAAGCGTGAACGATGGCGACCTTCATTTCCGAACCCTCCCGCACGTTTAACGAGTATCTGCTGATCCCGGGCTACTCCTCTGCGGAGTGCATTCCGGCCAACGTCAGCCTGAAAACGCCCCTGGTGAAGTATCGCCGGGGGGAGGAGCCGGCGATCAGCCTGAATATCCCCCTGGTGTCCGCCATTATGCAGTCCGTGTCCGGCGACCGGCTGGCTGTGGCCCTTGCCAAGGAGGGCGGCGTCAGCTTCATCTATGGCTCTCAGTCCGTGGAGGACGAGGCTGCCATGGTCAAGCGGGCCAAGGATCACAAGGCGGGCTTCGTCCGCAGCGATTCCAACCTGCGCCCGGAGAACACCCTGGCGGAGGTCATCGCCCTGCGGGAGCGCACGGGCCAC